>JAHEMX010000043.1 GCA_024643445.1 Desulfobulbaceae bacterium
TCGAAGGTGGCGAGTGCACGGTCAAGGTAGGCGCGCAGCTTCTCGTTGCCGGGATTGGCGTCGAGGTAGGCGGTGCGGATCAGCACGAAATGGATGCGCGGATCATACGGTTCCTTGGTCCCGCCCATGGACTCGTCTCCATCGAGGAGGCGCAGGAGCATGGCATCGGCCGAGCCGAGTGTCTGCTCGTGGATCGGCGGGCCGGACATACGGTGCATGACCGAGGTCATATCGCGCCCGTTGCCGGTGGTATACCCCATCGCGCTCCAGAGCCTGGCGGTGTCGACGTCTTGGCCGAGATGTCTGGCAACAAGACCGCCGAAGGCGCGAAGCGGGTCGGATACATCGGCCAGCAGGTCGGTCAGGCGATCGCCGTCAAGATCGGTTGCCAGGATGATGCAGTCCCTTTTTTCGATAAGATCCCAGAGCATCAGACCGAAGTTTGTATCGGAAATATGCTGTTCGATCCGTCCGCCCCAATTCTCCATACCTGCCTTGAAGTCTTTCGGCAGCAGGGCGATAATCCGGTCAACGGCCTCTTTCTGTTCGACATAGCCGTCAACCGCGTACCTGCGGCCAACCTCGAACTTTGTTCCCTGCAGTAGCCATGAATGCAGGCCGGCATTGATGCCGTCCTCCATGGCCTGGGTCGGTTTCATGGCGACACGGCCGAGTTTCCCGGTCTCGTGGACCATCTTCAGAAAGAGCCGGTTGGCGTAAGCCATCTGGATTCCCGGCGTGTTCATTTCGGAGTGGATGATGCCTGTTTTCTCGTTGACATTGAATACTGCGCGGTTCTGCGAATAGGGCAGGCAGGGCATGCAGCGAACGACGGTGATCGGGCCGTAGGGACGGACATTGCAGAATACGCCTGCCTGTGTACGCAGCGGAGCGTTAGCTGATTTGCCCATGACAACCACCTTTCCACCTTTGCCGTCATTGACGTAGGCGTCACCCGCGGTCGACCATTTGATCGAGGTGCAGTCCATGTTGCCGAACCAGGCAAGTGAGGCGAGCTTACTGTCATGCCGATATTGCGACCACATCGGTACCGCATAGAAAGGGAGATCCAGTATATCGACAGCCGCCAGGGTACCGATCAGCGCGAAGGCATCGGTAAGGGAATGGGCTATGGGATTCACGCTCCCGTCGTGTTTGCCACCCTGCCAGACAACGGCATCGGGGTAGCCTTTCGGTTTTACATCAGCGGATCGAAAAAGATTGTTAATCTGTCCGAACAGGTCGCCGCCGTCGTGCTCTGTTCGGGCTATGGACATCAGATCTAGCATGTGGTCCTCTCTTATGTACGGGGTTATTAAATCATGGTATCCTGAATGGTTGGCAACGGCGCCGTGAACGCTGCGTGCAGGTTTGCGCTGCCTTTATCGGATATTTTTGCGGGCGGCACATCCTGCCTGTCCAGCCACGGAACCTAGCATTTTTGCCCGGCTTCGGCAATATAGACGTTTTCTCCGGTTTTTCAAGTGGCTTGAGCCGGGGCAGAACCCTCAGCCGGGCGGTTATCTCCTCTCACGCCACGACGGCTCCATTGATTGACTGATACCACTACCCGTCTTATTTTTGGCTAATCGATGCGCCTGCCGCCAGACCCCGGTGAGTCCAGCCTCGCGTTCGAGGAGAAGGCGTTTCCTGTATTCAGAATATATCCAGCCCCTTTGTCGGATCTGCGCTCTTTTTCAATAAAGAAACGGGCTGTGAACCTTTTACCCTTTACCATGGTGATATGCATGAAAATCAAGAATCTTACCGCGAGTGTCCATCAATATCCGGTTTATCTGCCGATGATCGAGAAACCCCTTGAGCACCGTATTTTCACCTTTTGTGAGGTGGAAACCGATGAGGGGCACAAGGGGTGCGGCGTAACCGGCTCATTTCTGCCGTGGTCAATTGTTGCCGCTTTGAAACACAATATATTCCCGGCCATAAAAGACATGGACCCCCGCGATACCGAGGCCATCCATGAAAAGATCTGGTGGTCTCTGAACCCGCGGGCCTATACCGGTGTCATATCGAACGCCGTTGCCGCGCTCGATATAGCACTCTGGGATATCAAGGGCAAACAGTCCGGTAGAACGATCGCACAGCTCATGGGCGGGTGCCGTGACTGGGTCGGTACCTACATCACCTTCGGTTACCCCTTTTTCGATCGCGATCAGCTCGTCGAATATGCCCGGAAATTTGTGGCGGAGGGAAATACCCGGCTGAAGATGGTAGTGGCCTGCGACAAGGGCGGCTGGCGGGAAGATGCCGTGAGGATCCGCAAGGTACGTGAGGCCGTCGGGGCCGATATCGACCTGATGATCGATGCCAACTACCGTTTCACGCCGCTTGAGGCTCGTCTGCTCTGCCGTGAGGTTGAGGATTTGCATCTGACCTGGTTCGAGGAACCGCTGCATCAGAATGATGCCCGCGCACTGGCTGATCTCCGGCGCCGAACAACGATCCCGATTGCTGCCGGTCAGATGGAAGGTCATCGATGGCGGATTAGGGAGCTTGTTGAGAAGGAGGCTATCGACATTCTTCAGCCGAACTGCTGCTACAACGGTGGTTACACGGAGACCCTGAAAGCGGCGCACCTCGCCCAGGTCTATAATCTTCCGATCGCCAACGGCGGCGGCTGGCCGATTTTCAACATGCACACCATGGCCGGATGCATGAATGGCATGTGGGCCGAGTTCCACTGGGGGATGTGGCAGGCCGGTCAGCGGTTTTTTAAGGGTTCACCCGGGCCGGAAAACAACATGGTAAAGATACCCGACAAACCGGGCCTGGGCTTTGAGCCGAACTACGACACCCTCAGGGAGAGCATGGTGACAAATCCCGATGAGCTGATCAAAGCAGGTATGCAGACAAATCTTGATGTGATCACCATGGCATAAGACCGCAGGAACGGGTCTCATGCCAGGGGCTGCACGTGCCGGTGAACGGTCAGACGATACGGAAGTCGTAGGTTTCCAGCAGCACCCCCCGGATGCTCTGGTAGAGTGACTCCGGGGTGTAGCTCCCGGTTACCTGTCCTGCCGAGAAGCTTTCGACCTCAAGATTCCAGCTCAATCCGCGACCCCGCACTTCGATGCGGTGCCGCATCTTGTCAATGGAAGGATCGGCAACAATTTTCGACCTGGTGGCCTCAAAACCAATTCCGGCAAGGGCGATTACCGCATGCACGTTGACATTGCGCGGAAACAGGCGGCAGGCTTCCTGCGTCGGCCCGTCAAACATGACCTGGGGCTCTTCACTGGTGCTCTGGGTCAAGCCCAGATTACGGGGATGCTTGGTGGTGGTAATAGAAACCGATTCCAGCAGGTCTCTGCCGTCACGCAGGCCGTCCAGACCGAGCACGGCGCCGTGGGGCAGAAATACTTTGATTTTCCTCTGCTGCGCCTCAACCTGCATCCGTCGCCTGAAGTCCTGGTCCGCAAGAGTCGTCATGGAGGCGATCATCAGGTCGGCCCCGGAAGTCAGATGCGGCCATAGTTCGCGAACGACTTGCGGATGCGCGGCCTCCACCACGAGATCGAGGTCTCTCGCGCCCAGGTCCTCGAGGCGGGGACAGATGATGTCCGGCTCGACTCCGACAATTTTTGCGGGATTTCTGTTCCATACCGCCGCCACCTTTATTTCCTTGCTGTCGGCCAGACGGTCATAGATAAAGCGACCGATAAAGCCGAACCCTGCCAGTCCGATTCTTTTCATAGCAACGCTCACCGAATAGTCTCCAGGCCCCGTTCACGGGCCAGTTGGTCCAGCACCTCGACCATGCGGTCCAGCGCGAGTGACCATTGCTTTTCATCACGGGCATAGCAGATGCGAAAATGACCGTCGCCCTGGATACCGAACTGATAGCCGGGACTGACCAGCACGCCTGCTTTGGTGAGCAGGGCCCTGGCAACCTCGAAATCACTCATCTGTAAAGCAGACACATCCGGCCACACATAGGCGGTACCCGGCTGGGGTTCAAGGCGCAGCCACGGCAGACGGCGGAGGCGGTCAACGGTCATGCGGCGCAGCGCAGTGAATTCCGGCAATAGCCGCTGCAGCCATGCCTCGTCATCGCGCAGCCAGATCGGCAGGAGATGTTGTGCGTAGGCCGGAGCCCGCAGGGAGACGATGGAAAGGATATTTTCAATCCGGTTCATGACGGCCGCCGGTCCGACCACGACCCCCAGCCGATAACCGCTCAGCGATTCCGTTTTGCTCGGTCCGAGCAGGGTGATTACCCGATCCTGCATTCCGGGCAAGCAGCAGAGATGCGTATAGGGATGCTTCTCATGCATCAGCCTCGAGTAGAGTGAGTCGGCAACAACGGTGACATCATACCTGGCAACCATTGTGGCGATCTTTTCGAGAACATCCCTCGAGTAGACATAGCCGGTAGGATTGTTGGGATTTGAAAAGACAAGGACCCTGGCGCCATGTTCCGAAAATTCCTTTTCCAGGATGTCAAAATCAAGCTCCGGTTTCGTACTGCTCTGCCTCAGGGGGACGTAGCCGATATCGGCATTGAGAAATTCGAGCATTCTCGCATTGAAAAGGTAGTCAGGGTCCACCAGGGCGATGCGCGCTCCCTCTTCGGCAACCGCCGTCAAAGTGGCAAATAAACCTGCCTGCGTTCCCGGCGTCAGTACTATCTGTTCCTTCGGGTTAAGAGATATGCCCAGGAATTTTTCCAGGGTGCCGCCCAGGGCTGTCAGAACGTCATCGTTTCCCCGGTAGGGTGTATAGGCCAGAGAACCATCTTTTGCCGCACGTTCGAATGCGGCAGCCGCCCAATCAGGAGGGGGAAAGCGGACCGTATCAAAATGGGTGGTATCGAGGTAACCTGAGGGTGCCTGTGATAACAGCTCAAGATCGGCCTGCCGGGCGCTGCTGCCCGGAACCCGCCCGGGAAGCTTTAGCCGGTTGATTCTTTTCGGTTCATCCTGCATTATGGTGACTCCTTTGTTTTCAGATAGCGTGAGGTCTTGTCTCAATACGAAAAAATCATATTCCGCTGGTAACGCGATGGCTTGAATATAGTTGCATGCGTAGGAAAAAGGAATGCTAAAGCTGATGAGACGGGCAGAAAGTTTTTGGCGGTTTCCCTGGCAGCCGATTCTCCCACAAGCAGTGGCTGACATGCAGCATAAGATGAGAGAAATCGTGAAATTCTGTCGCTTCATTGGTGTCCCTGCTGGTATACTTGCCGACAGTGAACCGCAGATGCGCAAATCTATTGACATGGCGGGTGATTTTGTTGATGCTGGCGCCGAAACCTCTCTCTTGCAGAGGCTAAGCAGAACCACGGCCCAGTCGTTGACGACAGCGTAAAGAAGATGAGCGGGGAGGGGGATATGAACAGCGACGGCACCATGCGGACAGGGGGACAGCTCGTCATAGACAGTCTGCGGGCAAACGGTGTTGAAAGGGTCTTTTGTGTCCCCGGGGAAAGTTTTCTGGCCGTTCTCGACGCCCTCTACGATGTCCCGGAGATTGACCTTATTGTCTGCCGCAACGAGGGCGGAGCTGCGATGATGGCGGATGCCCACGGCAAACTGACCGGACGGCCAGGCATCTGTTTTGTTACCCGCGGCCCCGGTGCCACCAACGCAAGCGGCGGCATCCATATCGCCTTTCAGGATTCAACCCCGGTCATCCTTTTCATCGGTCAGGTCGGGCGGAACATGATAGACCGTGAGGCCTTCCAGGAAATCGATTACCGCCGCATGTACGGGCAGATGGCCAAATGGGTCACCCAGGTTGATAGTGCCGAGCGGGTCCCTGAATATATCAGCCATGCCTTCCATGTCGCCATGTCGGGACGTCCGGGGCCGGTCGTTCTGGCCCTGCCGGAAGATATGCTCCGGGAGACGGCTGCGGCGACCCCGCTTGCACCGGCCCACGCCCTGCAGGCCCATCCGGGTGCCGGGGATATGGAACGGCTCAGGGGGTTGCTGGCACAGGCCGAACGTCCCTTGCTGATGCTGGGCGGCAGCGGCTGGGATGCCAAATCCTGCGAGAATATAAAAGTGTTTGCCGAGAACAATTGCCTGCCTGTCTGTGTTTCCTTCCGCTGCCAGGACACCTTTGATAATACTCACCCCAACTATATAGGCGATCTGGGCATGGGGGTGAACCCGAAACTCGTTGAGCGGGTCCGGACCACAGACCTGCTGATCGTGGCCGGGCCGCGGCTCGGGGAAATAACGACCGGCGGCTTCAGGCTGCTGTCCATACCCTGTCCAAAGCAAACACTCGTCCATATTCATTCAGGGGCAGAGGAACTGGGCCGGGTGTACCGGGCCGCCCTGGCGATCAATTCCGGTATGAAGGCGTTTGCCGCTGCCGCCGCCGGCCTGGGCCCGGTTCGCCATGGCGGCCAATCCGCGGTGGAAGAGGGCCATAAAAATTATCTGGCGTGGTCTGACCCCCCGGCCATTCCGGGTGAGCTGCAATATGGCGAGCTGCTGAGGTGGCTTCGTGAAACCATTCCCGCCGACTCGATTATCTGCAACGGAGCCGGGAACTATACCTCATGGGTGCACCGGTTCTACCGCTACCGCCAGCGGGGAAACCAGCTGGCGCCGACCAGCGGCTCGATGGGCTATGGT
Source organism: Desulfobulbaceae bacterium (assembly GCA_024643445.1). Classification (GTDB taxonomy): domain Bacteria; phylum Desulfobacterota; class Desulfobulbia; order Desulfobulbales; family Desulfocapsaceae; genus Ww85. Next base: position 6,612 of record JAHEMX010000043.1, read on the forward strand.
ACGCCGGCAGCAGTCGCAGCAAAACGGATGTATCCGGAACGAACCGTAATCGCTTTTGCCGGCGACGGCTGTTTCCTGATGAACGGACAGGAGCTGTCCACCGCCGTCCAGTATGGCATCAATATCATCATCATTGTCGTCAACAACGGGATGTATGGTACCGTCCGCATGCATCAGGAGCGCAGATATCCGGGCCGGATTTCGGGAACCGGCCTCGGTAGCACGGATTTCGCGGCTCTCGCCAGAGCCTATGGCGCGTACGGTGAAGTTGTCGTGAAAACCGGGGAATTTGCCTCAGCGTTTGAGCGCGCTCAAAACGCCGGCAGACCGGCACTCATTGAGCTGCGGCTGGACCCGGAGGCCATTGCCCCATCAGCCACATTGTCCGGGATACGGCAGGCAGCGCAATTGCAAAAAGGTTGAGAATACAGGCTTTCTGTTTTCTTTCAGCTCTGTCAGGACCATAAACGGCAGCAGTCAAACAGGCGCTATGTTCGCCAGGAAAAAGGAGGAAATATGCATCGTGTCATGATACGCCCGGCATCCTACGACAACTGCCGCGACGCAGTTGAGCAGGCCTTTGCAACCTTTCCCCGGGAAATAGCCGGCAAGAAGGTTTTGATTAAACCCAATGTACTCCGGGCATCCACGGCGGAAGATCATATCGTTACGCATCCGTCCGTGTTGCGGGCTGTTGTCGAAAAAGTCGAGAAGCTGTCCCCGGCTCAGATCGTGGTGGGTGATAATCCCGGTGTCTTCAGCTATGGAGACAACGAGAAGAGCTTTGAAAAAACGGGTTTGATGGCGGCGGCAAAAGGGTATTACCGCAACCTTGGCAACGCACCCCGGAACGTAGCCTTTAATCCTGATTACCTGCCGACCGTCGGTGTCTCCGAGGAAATCCTGGAGGCGGATATCGTCATCAGTCTTCCCAAGTTCAAGACCCATGGCCTCACCGTTCTGACCGGCGCCATTAAAAACAGTTACGGCATCCTGCCGGGTGCCCAGAAGGCACGACTGCACCAGCTTGCCGGATCGCCGGCCCGTTTTCACGACGTAATCGTCGAGGTCTTTCGCCTGCGTATCCCTGATCTGTTCATCATGGATGCTGTGGTGGGTATGGAAGGAAGCGGTCCGGCTTCTCCCGAGTTGCGCGATATCGGCCTTATCCTGGCGGCTGATAATGGTGTGGCACTGGACAGCGTTGTTGCAAGGATGATGGGCGTTGATCCCGTTTCCCTTCGTTTCCTCCAGAAAGCCAGGGCCATGGGGCTTGGGGATTTTGAGGAGCAGATGGTGGAAATTGACGGGGAAATGAGCATCCTGCCTGATTTCAAACTGCCGCCTCCCCTTGATGCCGGAGTCATCGCCGGAAACCCGAGGAACCAGGAAATATTGCTCAGCAGAACGTTGCTCAGACCGCAGGCTGATCCGGAGCTGTGCACCGCCTGCGGCGCCTGTATAGATCATTGTCCGGTTTCCGCCCTGAGCATGGGAGAGGACCTGCCGCTGGTCGATGCGGATGTCTGTATTACCTGTTTCTGCTGCCAGGAGATCTGTCCGGAAAAGGCGATGACCCTGAAGTAGGCTGCATCGCCTGATAGTTATCAGAAGGTTCGGCAACAATACTCTCCGCTCGTGATTTTCAGGAATTGACCGGACACAAGATGCCTTGTCCAACGCATTGAAATAAAATATCATTTCTTTCCATGACTGTTTGCAGACCAGAAACGGTGGATACCGGCCTTAGAGATGCTGCAGCCATTCCTCCGCATCAAAGACCGTATCGGTGGCTCATCCTCGTACTGCTCTGGCTGCTCTACTTTTCTTTCGGCGTGGTAATTCGCTCACCATCTCCCCTGGTAACGCCAATCATCCAGGACCTTCACGTATCCTATGGTCAAATGGGTTTTATCCTCGGATCCTGGCAGTTAACCTACATAGTTCTTGCGGTTAGTGCGGGAATCATCATGGATCGCTGGGGGATTCGTCGATCTATTGTTCTGGGGGCCCTGGTCATTGGCCTGTCATCATTACTCAGGTCCCTATCCGGAGGATTCTTCTCACTACTCTTTTTTGTGGCCCTGTTCGGTGTTGGAGGGCCGATGATCTCCATCGGTTGTCCGAAAACGATAGCTTACTGGTTTCGAGGTCAGGAACGGGGTACGGCTGTCGGAATCTATACAACGGGTCCATGGCTCGGCGGCATGGCCGCGCTGGCGGCCACTAATTCAGTTGTTATGCCTCTGACGGGAAACAGTTGGCGCTTGACCTTTGTCTGTTATGGCCTGATGACCCTTGCCTTTGCCGGGCTGTGGTGGGGCTTTACCCGTAACGTCGAAACCGAAGGCCGCACAGAACGATTTAATGCCGCAGTCATGCTGAAAGAGTTGCTGGGAAACGGGCAGGTACGATTGATTCTGCTTTCTGGTCTGCTGTCGTTCGGCTTTATGCACGGCTTTTTTGCCTGGTTGCCAAAAATCCTGGAAAATAGCGGGATGACCCCGGCGCAGGCCGGATTGGCCTCGGCACTTCCTTTTTTAACGAGCATTCCTTCGGTACTTATTATTCCCCGATACCTACCGGCTCGTTATCGCGGATCGAGCATAGGGCTCATGGCCTTCTTGTCGGCAGCTGCAATAGTTTCAGTGATCGTGATGAAATGGCCGGCAATACCCGGATTGTTGCTTTTTGGTATGACCGGTCCTTGTTTGATACCGCTGCTCGTTCTGTCTCTCATGGAGGTGCCGGAGGTGGCCGCAAAATACCTGGGTTCAGCCACCGGTGTATTTTTTTGCGTGGCGGAGATCGGCGGCTTTCTCGGACCATTTTTTGTGGGCTACCTTAAGGATATCTTTGGCGTATTTGCCGCCGGTGGTCTTCTTCTGTCAGGGATGGGAGTCGTTATCTTTTTGTTGATGTTATGGATGCAAAGAGCATCTGGCGGGGGACCAAGGGAATGACTCAGCCTGGCAGCGATGATCAAGCTGCCGATACCTTACCACCTCTCATTGGTTGTTTATCGGCTCCAGTCCGCTTTTGGTGATGGCTTGAGTCGCCTCGGAGGAGGCCAGAAACGAGATTGCCAGTCGAGCCAGCTCGAGATTTGTTGTGCTGGCGGCGACACCGGAAGAGAATACTGAGATTTTCTGAACTTCAGCCGGGAGCGGCGTGATATGGGCTATGCCGGATACGGGAAGCAGTTCGCTGAACTGCTGAAAGCCGATTTCAGCCTCCCCCCGCGCAATCACGGCACCGACCCGCTCACCCTTACCGATGAGCCGGCTTTTAGCCGCTACCTGCTGCGCAATTCCCAGGCGCTGATAGAGTTCGGTGGTAAGATAGTGACCACTGACACTGGCAGAGTAAGCAATGGATTCGGCTTTTAAAAGGGTTTGCTTCAAAGCCTCGACCGTGCTGATTTCCGGAGCAGGTGCCCCGGCGCGGACGGCCATTGCCATGACTGACCGAACGAGAGGCACATACGGCTCCGCCATCACCAGACCGTCCTGGATAAATGTTCTCAGAAGTGTATCTGCAACGATAACCACATCGACTATTTCGCCTCGTTTCAGCCGACTTGGAATGGCGCTCTCGCCGGTTCCCACGGAAGTCGTAAGCGTGATGAACTTTTTGCCGGTAATACGTTCCAGTTGTGGAATGAGCTCGAGATATGCTGCGGTAAAGGCGCCTGACGTCATCACCCTGATGTTGTCTGTCTGAGCAGGCACGATTATCGGGTCTGACCATCAAGAAGGAATTTTACAACGTCTTCAACCAGGCCATCCACCCGTTCGTCCAACTCACGTTCCGTCAGGTTCGCTATGGGATGGGGTATGTCGAGAAATTGGTAATTGGCGACTCCCCACTGTTTTGCCATCTCTGCGCCGGTAGGTCGGAATGGAGTGGTTACTATCGATACGGTTGGTATGCCGGCTTTTTCAAGGAGGATTCCGTCGAGTACACTACCCGAGCTACAGGACCCTCAGTCACCGATACCGGCTATTGCAATATCGGCAATTCCCACACAGCCATCAATATCGGTTGCAGCAATTGGATGACCGGCGGACGCCTTGCGGATGACCTGGGTTAGCTGCATCTGGAACCTGCTCTCAAGTCGCTCGAACAGTTTTAGTAATATCGTTTTTGAATTATATTTTGTGTTCTCGACGAGGACGAGTTTCAGGTTGTTCAATCGTTTCGGCCGGGGAGCAAAATCGATGGATTCAGGCCGGGCCGGGATGGTAGGGTCGAACAATGTCAAATCCATAATCATTTCCTCTTAAAGCTTAGATTTTGGTAGTTACCATGCTGGTAGCCGATCGTGACCCGCCCCAGCTGAGCAAACAGGCCGAAAAGGTGCCGACAGCACCGCCGCCGCAGAGTACATGAATATCATCCGGCTGCTGAACGGCGTGCCTCCAACTGGCTTCATCTCCGGGCTGCAGCTCCCCCGGGATCCGCTTCACCCGCTTCAGTTCAGCGACTGAGCGTCTGGCATGGTCAAACAGATGCTGCTTTACCATTTGTTTATCCCAACCCGCCTTTACCATGACCCGGACGTGTTCCCCGGCAAGGACGACAACGACATCCTGCTGGCTGACGATGTTCATCGATCCCATGTTGGCCATTGCGTCCGCCATTCCCTCGAGAAAAGGCTCAGGGGACTGGGCCAGTTGGTTGTAGACCTGGATGATATCCTCACAGGCAAATACGGTAGTGGTACTGTCCTCGCGGCCAAATCCGCGTTCCACATGCAGCGGCTGCCACGGGCTCTGTTTCTCGTTTTCGGCAAAACAGAAAGAAATTTTGGCCGGGTTGCCGATTGTCGAGCGGTCCAGACCTCCCGGCCTGGTGTTTAAACTGTTCATCATCAGCAGACGAAGGGCTCTGCCGATGGTCATATTGGCACGGCAACCGGGCCCGAAAAGGTTTTCTCCGGAATTAATCCCCAGTCTGTCAGCAATCGGGCCGTTGACAATAATGGCCAATGCCGCGCCGCCGGTGCTCGTCGCCATGCCGTGATAACTGAATTCTGGGTGACACATCCCCTTGACGGCTGAAACGACAACCGGCATGTATTCGGGCAGACATCCGGCCATAACACCATTCAGCGCAACTCTATCAGCGGTGATGACGATATTCCGGGTAGGGATGTCCGCAACCACCTGATCCGGCTGCAGTCCGGCTGCCGCCAACATGGCAGAAACGGATTGTTCACTTGGGGGAACGATCGGGAAGCCGTCGGTCCAGCCTTTCTGGTAATATGCCTCGATCAGTTCGGCAGCATCTTGCGGCGTGCGGTTGTTTTCCATAATGTTTTCTCTTTCAATCTCTCGTTGTTCGCAGGTGGCTTTTTCCTGCACCATGTATACCACGGTATCCCGGAACCTCACCAGCAAATGATTGTCCTGCATGCAAGGAGGCAGCGGTGTTTAGGCATACCCGGGGCGACGGGCACCGGTATCTCCCGGGTTCTCTTCGATTCCTTCACCAAGGGGGTACGGAGATTTGTGATTGACATAACGTATCAGCTCCTCTAAACTGTCGACAGTTGACCGTAGACAACCTTCAGGATAGCACAAAATAGTTCCAAATCAATCTCTTTTCATGAATGAATTCAACACCAGGTTAATCAAGAAAGTTCAGACGCAATCACTCACGGGCGTCATCTATAACCAGCTTGAAGACATGATCCTGACCGGCGTGCTGAAGCCAGGTGAACGTATTAATGAAAGCAGGCTGTCGGCGTTGCTGCAGGTGAGTCGTGCGCCGATCAGGGAGGCTTGCCGCCAGCTTGAAAAGCACGGTATGGTCCAGATTATTACCCGCCGGGGAACCTTTGTCGCCAATATAGAGGTGAGCGAGGTCAAGGAGTTATACGATATCCGCGCATCGCTGGATGCCCTTGCCGCCGAGAAGGCCGCCGTCTATGCAACGGCGGAGGACCTTGATGATTTCCGGCAGATTCTGATGATTATGCAGGACGCCATAGCGGCTGATGACGCGAAAGAATATTTCCGGGCAAACATCATCTTTCACCGCACGATCGTCCGCATTTCCGGGAACAAGAATCTCGATGCCCTGATCGAAGGAATCTATAACAAGGCCTCGCTGTGCCGTAAAACGAACCTGTCTCTCCCTGAGAGAATGTCGATTTCCTATCGGCAGCACCGGCACATTTTCAAGGCTATAGAAGCGGGAAATCCGATGGAGGCATCGACGCAGATGAAACATCACGTAATAGATGCGCGTGATGCGCTGCTGAACTCCCTGGATTCGTCGGACGTCAAGAGGGACCCGGGCGCAGGAGCGCGCCTGGCCCAAAATTAGCAGGCCGGGACTTACCGGTTTCAGGCAGGACGAGTTCCAACCGTACAATTTTATAAAAACAAGCGCGCTGCGTGCAAGCAGGGTGGAGGAGAGATGAGCCAGGCAGAACTTACCAAGGTAACAAGGGAGGCGGCGGATTTTGTCAGAAACCTCTCTTTTGAGGCGCTTCCCGCCGAAGCGGTCAGGATTGGAAAACGATGCGTTCTGGACGGACTCGGGCTGATGGTTGCCGGTTCCTACGAAAAA
>JAHEMX010000464.1 GCA_024643445.1 Desulfobulbaceae bacterium
TGACGGCAGCGACCAGACCCGGGTTGGAGCGGTAGTTGTAAGCAAGAGTCAGGCGATGATCGGCGGAATCCCGGGCGGAAAAATATGAAAAAATATCGGCTCCCCGGAAACGGTAAATGGCCTGTTTGGGATCTCCAATCAGATAAAGATAGTGGTCTTTCACCGCAAAAAAGGTCGAGAAAATCTGCCATTGTGCGCTATCGGTATCCTGGAACTCATCGATCAGGGCTATTTTGTACCGCTTTCTCACCTGCCGGCAGAGTTCAGCACCGCGCCCTCCCTTGACGGCATCGGCAAGACCGATAATCAGATCATCAAAACTCATCACGCCCTGATCCCGCATTCTCCGGCTAATCTCTTTCCGCAGTGCGGTTGCAAGTTCAAGGCGGATGGCAAGCAGGAAATCATCCGCCGCAGCCAGGTAAGCCTCACGTTCTTCGCTGGGCAGCGGCCAGTCTGCAATGAATTGTTTTTTCTTCTCATCCCCTCGCAGCTTATTTCCGTGCAGCATCCCCATCAGGACATCGCCCTCAAGCCAGGACAGATCGAGCGGCACAGGGCCATGATTTTTTATAAGACAGGCTTCAAGCCGTGCAAGGCTGGCGGTGATCTGCACCGCGTTTTTGGCAGTAAAAAAACCTGACGCCACTGCATTCATGGCAAGCTTTTTCAATCTACCACCCTCCCTTTCCCACCACTGCCGAAGTCCGGCCAGAGCCCTGTCAACAACACCGCACATTTCACTGAAATCAGCGAAACCCGGAATCAGGGTGGAGAGGACATCCTCTGCTCCCGCAATACTTTGATAGAGTTGTCCAGGGTTCTTGAATGATGAGATGAAAAGATTGCAGTAACGTTTATCCAGCTGATACAGGCGATCACGCCAATAATCCTGGACAACCTGGTTTCTGATCAGCGACACATCTCCACTGAGTTCAAGATCGAAAAGCCGACCGCTTTCAAGTGCCAGCTCCTTCAGTGTCAGCTGGCAGAAGCCGTGTATGGTATGTATTGGTGCTCGATCGATATCGAGCAAGGCAAGATCGAGACGCCCGGCGGCATCTTCGTGGTTTTTTATGGTTTTGAGCCAGGTACGAAAATCACCATCTCCAGGTGGTGTTGCATCTTTCCCGCTGTTTTTCAGATACGATCGCGCCTGACTGAGTCGCTGCCTGATCCGGTCTCGAAGCTCATCGGTGGCGGCTGTGGTGAAGGTCACGACCAGAATCTGCTCGATACCGATGCCCAGCTCAACGATCAACCGCAGGACAAGCATGGCGATAGTAAAGGTTTTCCCGGTTCCGGCACTGGCTTCAACCAGGGTAACTCCGCTTTTGATATCGGTCCGGTAGGCATCGAAGATCAGCTGATCATGCATCGTAACCTCCTTCGGCAGCAGCAAGCATCTCATCCCAGAGCGGAACCATGAAATCAAGGCAAAGCCTTTCAAAGGCACCATCCAGTATCTGCTCTACCGGCTGGGACTGATAGAGAAGAGCGCTCTCCGGCAGATAACCATTTTTCAAATCGTATTCCAGCTGCTCATATGCCGCCCTGATCGGTTCTTTTTTCCCTCGTCCCCGATTGGAAACAACCTGCCGGGCATAGGCGAAGGCAGGTTCGACATGCAATTTGCTCGGGTAGCGGCAGCCTTCCTGGAACAGATGTACCAGGAGAGAAAGGTCTTTTCTGCCGCCCTTTCCCGCTCGAATGGTAATGGTGCGGTCTGATGCAACAATGTGGGTCAGGGGCGGCTCGTTGAGTACCTCCTGGGCGAGCAGGTGATAGAACCAGCCCCGAAGGATATCCTTGCCTTTCATTTTACCGTATCGGTAAAAAAGCATCCCGCCGTCATAGCGGTTGCCAAGCAATCCGGCCAGCTGAACGGTGTCAATTTCTATGTCGATAGGAAGTGACGGCTGAAGTTTTCCCACCCGGGTATTCTTTATCGTCTCAACGAAAGTGATGATGTCGCTGATATGATTTTCAAATTCCAGTTCTCCCGGATGAGCCAGCGGCCAGTTCTGGCCGCTCTGCAGCATCTTGAGTATATGTGCCGGCTGTTCGCCCGCCAGGAGACCGTCAACTATCATCTGTTCAGCGACAAATTTCTCTAGGCTGTCAAGCTCGAAGAGCTCGTGTTCCTCAGGTGAGACATCATGAATGCGCGGATGTATACCCATGACCTGCCGAAGAAAATAACTCTGGGGCTGGGCAAGAAAGGCGGCAATTTCTTCACAGCTGCACGGCGTCTGCTGCCGGGGGCTGACCGGGTTCGACAACCAGGGGGGAGGAAGCACCTCGGTATCTTCCATGAGTACAGTCGCCACGCGGCAATGGTGTTCATCGTAACTGAAAAATTCCTTGCTGCCGTTAAAATAGCGTCCATTGAACGGATGCAGGGGATGGCTGATGACAATGTCCGCTATCCCGTAATAATTTTCCAGCGTTTCAAGAATTTCAGTCAGCACAACCGATGGGCAGAGAAGACTATTGTCCTTGAGTGATTGCCCGACATAGCTGAGGTAAAGCCGATCTCGCGCCGCAAGTATTGCCTCAAGTGCCTGATAACGGTCATCACTTCGCCTGGATCGATCTCCGTGCCGGTAAGACATGCCAAGCAGGTCGAAGGGGGCGAAACTGTCTTCTTTCGGAAATTCACTCTCGTTCAGGCCGAGAAGACAGACGCACCTGAATGGAATCGAGCGCATCGGCAGCATGGAGCAGAAAGTCAACCTTCCCCCAAGAAACCCGGCTGAGGATTTCCTGTCTGCCTCCCGTTCAATCCAGGAACGTATGACGGCAAAACTGACCGGTTCATGGTGATACTCGGCGAAACACTCGCCCAACTGCGAGAAAATCCCGAACATTTCGTGTAATTCAGGCTGTTCAGCCTCATCAAAGAGCGATGAGCAAAACTGCCGGAGTGTTTCGGACCATTGACGCAGTGTTTTCTCTTTTAACACAGAGCGTTGAGCCGACTCGACAATCTCGACAAACTGGCAGAGGCGACCGAGAAGTTCCCCATGACTCCCTTCTATTTCAGTATAGGGTAGAATTTCATCGACCGGCGATTTTGCGTCTATACAAAACCCCATCAACATCCGCTCGAGGCCAAAACGCCAGGTGCCGGAGGAGAACTCGTGCAGACCGTCATGGTGCCGCTGCTCGGCGGACATGCCCCAACGGATACCGGCGTCGATCACCCAGTGACGGATGAGCTCACAATCAGACGAGGTAAGTGAGAAATGTGAACGAATCTCAGGCCGTTCGAGCAAGCTGAGCAGGTCGCTCCAGCTATAGCGACTGGAAAACAAGCGCAGAAACTGCAGGAAGCCGTCCAGGTAAGCATTGACATGACGCGCCTGGCAATCGGCAATGTCATGCTGGATCGTCTGAAAAACCGCGGGAATGAGCTGTGAATAGAGCTGGATATCTGGCGCCATTACGACGATATCATGCAGTTCCAGCGTTTCATCCTGGTAAAGCCA
>JAHEMX010000465.1 GCA_024643445.1 Desulfobulbaceae bacterium
CGCCATCATGATGACGGCAGCAAGTACCGCCTGCGGCAGATGGTAGAGGAGCGGTGTAAAAAACATCAGGGTAATCACCACCATGATCGAGGTAACAACGGATGAAACGCCGGACACGGCGCCAGCCTGCAGGTTCACCGCAGAACGTGAAAAGGAGCCGGAAATCGCATAACTGGAGCCGATCGAACCGACTATATTGGCTAACCCCTGGCCGATCAGTTCCTGGTTCGGATCAATTTTCTGGCCGGTATGGGCTGCCATGGCCTTGGCAATGGCAATTGCTTCCATAAAACCGAGGAGTGAGATTATAATTGCCGTGGGCAAAAGCTTCAGGAAGGTCTTCATGGTCAAGGCGGGGACGACAAAGGTTGGCAAACCTTCCGGGATCTTGCCGACAATGGCTCCACCTCCGGTCATTTTCAGCTTGGCTGTGTCAAGTTCCCGGTTCCCGACAGCCAGACGCCAGGTTTTGCCATCGGTTTTAACATCTGCAGGGACGCCGCCTTTGGCATAGAGGGTATAAGCAGGGCCTGTTCCAGCCGCCTCAAATTTCATGTTTCTTAGTTCAAACCGTATTGCTTCAGAATTCTCTTTTGTCTCGGCCAGATGAATACCGAGAATATCGGCCTGCCCCTGCACATTGATCAACTCGATAGATTTTCCACCATGCCCGGCCGCCTGCTCACGGAGCCGCTCCAACTCATGCCCGAGGGCGGCACGCTCCTTTCCCGTCTCATTGATGGCCCTCACTGAAGCATTAAATGATTCTATTTTACTAGCAAAATCAGAAACTTGAACAGCCGATACATCGACATAGGCATCCTTGTTGAAACCCGTTAGAAAGGAAATAACCGTGGTGATCGTCACCGCGATAAGCACATTTGGAATTCGCGGATTAATTTTTCGCAGTACAACCATAATCGTAACCGCCCCCGCCCCATAGATCAGCGTGGGGAAGTGCGTGTAATCCATCGCAGCCTTCGCCACCCGGATCATGGTCTCATAGTGATGCGGGGCAGAATCGACATCCACGCCGAAAAACTTGGAGAATTGTGAGGAGGCGATAATAATTGCCGCAGCATTGGTGAATCCGTTAACAACCGGGTGGGACAAAAAGTTCACCACCAGGCCGAGGCGCAGCACGCCAAGCGAGAACTGAAAGATGCCGACCGTCAACGCCAGAACAATCGAATAGGCAATAAACTCTGCTGATCCTGCCGTAGCCAGCGGTTCAAGGGATGCTGCCGACATCAGGGAGACCACCGCTACCGGGCCGGTAGCAAGCTGCCGGCTGGACCCGAACAGAGCGGCCACCATCGGCGGCAGAAAGGCTGCGTACAAACCGTAATAGGCCGGAAGGCCGGCCAATTGCGCATAGGCCATTGATTGGGGAATGAGAACGAGGGCCACGGTAATACCGGCCAGCAGATCAATTCGGAATTTGCCGACGGTGTAGTCTTTGAACCACTCAAGAAACGGGAGAACTTTATAAATCATTGTGAACACCTTTAATTTTTTTCAGTGCAAAACCATGTTTCTGAAAACCGAAACTTCTTCACGGTGAAGATCACCATAAGCCGCAAAAGAGAAACAGTGGTGTCTTTCCCGCGATCAGCGCCACATCATTCTCATGCCGCCGCCTTGAGTGCCCTCCGTCGCGACTCCGCCTGCCGTCTTGCTCCTGCTTCTTCAGCACAGGGGTTCAGCCTCATCTGTCGTCCCATAACTGTCTCTCCATATTTTGATACAATATAAAATACCTGAAATATCCAAAACTAATATCTGTCAAGATCAACCCCCAAAAGTGAATCATCATTCATTTCCCGAATGGGCGTAATCAACGATTTTTCGGGCATAAAGTCAAGGTTAAAGTGCATTACGGCAGCACAGTGTCCGTGTAATAAAACGGTTCAAAACTATAATATAACGTATTGGTATGTAAAAAATAACGATAAGAGGTCAAGTATCAGGAGGAAGCTCGTTAGCCGATGCGGCCATGCCCTTTGCCAAAGCGTCCCGATTGCCGATGATTCGTCTGCCCATAACCGGCCAGGCGACGATTCCATTTTCTGGAAAATTGTTGTAGGTTCTAGTGAGATCAATTCCTCTATTAGGGGCGAACTTCCATGAACAGATTTCTCTATTCCGGCAAAATGCTTTACATCCTTGCCGCTCTTCTGGTTCTCACCTTCTTCCTGCCTGATCTTATCGGCCCGATACCGGCCCTCATTATCGGTGGACTGGTGATCGCCTTTTCAATCTATGTCTACAACCTCTGGACAAGCAAAGACAAAAAGGAACCACCTCCGAAAAAGTAAGGAATAACCTTATGTTGCCAGTCAGAAGAGACGTGCCTCCCGCATTGTTTCAAAATCTCGAATTGTCCTTATTTTTTCCCCATTGCTCCCCGTCACCCATTCTTCCTGGATAAAAACACCTTATGGATACAAGAGAAGTAAAAGTAAGGGAAAGTATTCAGGAACTGCTCAATTCCCAGAAATTTGCCGTACTGTCAACACAGCGCCATGGACAACCCTATTCAAGCCTCATGGCTTTTGCCCATACCGAGGACCTGTCCGCCATCCTTGTTGCAACCGGTACTGCAACCCGTAAACACGTTAATATCACAACAGAACCTCGCGTCTCTCTTCTTTTTGACAACCGTTCAAACTCAGATTCAGATCTCAATGCAGCGACAGCCCTGACGGCGGTGGGAACGATCATGCAGGTGGTTCCGCAGGAAAAAGAGATGCTTCAATCCCTTTATCTCAAGCGCCATCCCGGCCTCGACGCCTTTCTCAGGGAACCGGCAACAGCCTTTCTCAAAATCATCATTCGTCACTACCTGCTGGTAAACCAGTTTCAACAGGTTATGGAACTGCATCTCAGCGACGAAAAGGGTATCTTCACCCCGGGAAACGATTACCCCTGATAATTCCCTTCTAACTGCCCTATTGAGCTCCGGGTTGCTCAAACCAGCCACTCGTGCGCTGTCAACACCGTGCACTTTTGCCGGCATCCCCTAGGGTCCTCAGCATCTCCGTCCGTGAAAATCAAGCCCGACGCTTAAATGCTGCGCACTCGAGCAAAGCCTCTTAATGGTAGAATATACTATCATTATACTGCATTTTACTTACCGTTGTTTTCCATTTCATGCTGACTAATTTCTCCTTCATTACCGGGAAATGGTTTCCCGCCTAAAAAGCAATAGGAGCACATCATGCAGGTAATGAGAAGAGAAGCCACCCAGATCCCCTCGGTGATTAATCACCCGTGCGGGTCAATGACGAAAGGGGCAGAGGGTTTTCCTGCACCCTTGCCGGTACCGAGCGCTGGCAGTTGGTAATCGCCGATGACCCGAACGGAGCATAAAGCTCAGGAAAGTTCCTGACATAACACTGGTGCTTATTATGATTTTTAGATACATTACGTTATTTCTGGCTCTTGGTTTGACTAGCTGCTCGGGTGTTGACATCAGCCTCTACC
>JAHEMX010000466.1 GCA_024643445.1 Desulfobulbaceae bacterium
CGTTCTTTCACCTCAGCGGCCGAAATCACCAGACGACGGGCGGTCCCCTTTTCGTCTGCCGCTTTCCTGAAACCTGCTGTTGAAACGTAAGCAGAGCATAGTTATATCATCAGACTGCTCCGCCTCCCCGGAGAAATCACGAACGGATTTTTCAATGTCCCTGACGATCTGCTCCGGTGATTGTTTTTTCCCCGTTCCCAGTTCCTGCAGCAACCGGTGCTCCGAGTAGAACTCGCGGGAGAGGTTCATCGCCTCAGTGACGCCATCGGTATAGAGCATCAGGTACTCACCGGTGTTCATTACAAATTCCTGGGTCGTATAATGCATGCCGGGCATCGCGCCGGCCATCGGTTCATTGGGCGAGGGCAGAAAGCTCACCCCGTCCCGGGTCATGAGAACCGGAGCATTGTGGCCGGCATTGCCGACCTGAACCAGCCCCGTTCGCAGATCCAGAATAGCGATAAAGAGCGTGACAAACATGCAGGACTCGTTTCCCTCCGCCAGATCGTTGTTCACTTTTATCAGGATTTCGCCGGGGTCGGCATACTGCTCCGCAATCACCTTCAGAAGGGTCTTGGTAACCGCCATAAAAAAGGCCGCGGGAACGCCTTTATCGGAGACATCACCGATCAGAAAACAGAACCGGTGCTCATCAAGGAAAAAGAAATCATACAGATCACCACCGATTTCCCGGGCCGGCCTGATCAGTGAAAAGACATCAAATTCGGTACGTTCGGGAAAAGGCGGAAAAAGTTTCGGCAGAATGGACATCTGGATGTTTCGAGCGATACGCAGCTCGGACTCGATACGTTCCTTCTGGGTCGTTGTCCTGGTCAACTGATCGATATGATCGTTGAGCGAACGCTGCATTTCACTGAACGATACGGTCAGATCCCCCAGTTCGTCCTGGGCGTTAAACGACGGAATTTCGGCATCAAGATTGCCTTTTGAAATTTCCCTGGCAGACTGTGACAGCTTGATAAGCGGCCCGGTAAACCTCCTGGTGAGCAGGATGATGGCCAGGCTCAGGACAAGGAACCCGAAGAAGTTAATGGCAAGCGTTCTCCAGCCGAGGCTGGTTATCTCCCGCAGAACCTCTTCCTGTGGAAAGAGGAAGATTAAAGACCAGCCGCCGATCGGCAAGGACCGGTAATACATGAAGCTCTTCTTCTGGTCCTGGTAGCGAGTTCTGTTGATGAACCCCGTCCCTCCATGCACCGCATCCCTGCCAACGTCCCATAACTGCTGGTCGTCGCGTGATTCCGCCAGCGAGAATATGGTCTCGTTGAGGATAAGTGCCTGCAGCGGGTGGGAGATCACCAGACCATTCCTTGACAGGAGCATGGCATAACCGGTGTCGTACAGTTTGATATCCGAAATATACTTCTGCAGCCAGGCGAGAGAGACATCGGCGGTCACCACACCGGCGACCCGCCGCATGCCATGGTCCTCCCGGTAAAACGGCACCGAGAAGGTCACCATGATGACATTTCCGCCGCCCGAATCGTAATAGGGCTCTGTCCAGACCGGCTGTTCCAGAAGCAGCGGCAATTGATACCAGTCCAGATGGAAATAGCGATACTCGCTGTTGCCGAGCATCATCGTCGCTATACCGCCGTCTGCGCGGTAACTGTAGGGAGAGAAATAGAGCTGGTCTTCGAACATGCCGAACGGCTCGAAGGCAATGGCCGAACCGAATACACTCTCGTTGCCTGCAATGATGGCCCTGGTCAGTTCAGTCATCGCTTCTTCTGAAAGATCCGGGTTCTCAAGCGCCATGGCGACATTGCAGACAATCTTCTCGATTGGTGTTATTTTTGAGGTGATCAGGTGGGCGACGTTGCCGCCGAAGGAACGACTGTTTTCTTCGGCTAGATCCACGATGATCTTGCGTGATACCGAGAAGCTGTAGGCATAAACGACTACCAGAATAGCGGTCGAAATGAGCATAAAAAGAAAGACCGCTTTTACCGTTATGCTCCGCCTATTCAGCATTGTTGTCTCTCCAGACGAAGTCCTCGTAGGGAGGAAGATCCTGTATGAATCCCGAGGCTCGAAGCGTCCCGGCAACCGCATCATAGGAGTGATGCCGCAACTGTCCGATCAATGGTTCGCCGTTTTTGGGCGACATGACGGTTTTAACCACCCTGAGCATCCAGCGCTGGTGAACCCGCGAAACCGGCAGATTAGACTGGATCATTTTTTCTTCAATAATATCTAGCGCTTCATCCTCGTGCTCAAAGGTGTATTGCCAGCCCCTCAAGGTGGCAGCGGTCAGTGCTCGCAGCATCTGAGGATTTTTTCTGGCGGTGTCCGCAAGACAATAGATACCGTCCTCCGGAAAATCAAAATCGGTGTCCTTGAAGAAAAACGGCTGCAATTCATCCTCCCGGTACCCCGAGGACAGGATGACATGATACTCGTTGTACCACATCGCCAGTAACGCACTTACCGCGCCATTCAGGAAAAGCTCCACCGATCCGTTACTCTGCACGATAGGGACCTCTATACCCTGCTGTCGGAACAAGGCCCACGGCTGCAGTTGAAATTCATTTGCCCACATTGCTACCCGGTGGCCGGCAAGCTCGGGGATGGTCCGGATATTGTCGCTTTTCCTGGTTACAAGCATCAGGGAGGAATGCTGGAATACCTGGCAGACATTGACCAGCGGGATTCCGGCACCCCATCGTTCCAGGGCATGCGAGAGGAACATGGTGGCAAAATGGACTTCACCGGAACTGAGCCGGTTAGCCGGTACACTGTCGGGCCCGCCGGGAAGGATGGAAAGCTCGAGTCCGGCCTCACGATAAAAACCTTTTTCCAGCGCCACATAGTACCCGGCAAACTGGGCCTGCGGCAGCCAGTGCAGGGCAAGCCTGACCGTTTGTGAGGCCCGGGTCGCGGAAGCCGGCATCAGGAGCAGCAGCAGCAGAAAAAAGGTCGGGATTCGTGCCATTAATCACTCATCTCTATGATTGTGAAACTGACCGACACTCTCGTGCCAGCGGATGCCCCCCATTTCTTTTTTCCAGACAATGAGCGGGTCGATCTGGTAGACCAGGTTGCCGTTTGCCTCAAAAAAGCGGATGAGCCCCCCTTCGGCAAGCTGCCGGGAGGCCTGCAGCAACTGTTCCGTGGAAATATGCAATTGCGCCGAGGCCTCTTCGGCGGAAATGAAAGCGAGGTTCTTGAAGCGGACGGACGAGAGGATATAGGTGAAAAAATCTGCTGATTTATCAGCGTCTCTCAGTTCCGCCAGTGCGTCTTTCAAATAATTCTGGTTGATCGATACGGTATCGCTTCTCCTGCCGGAGACGGGAGCGAGATTTTCCCGGGGCAGCGCGTCCAGACCGCCTTCCAGGAATTTATAATTGTGATAGCCTCCCGCCTGCAGAAACAACTGGAGCCACCTGGTCTTGCTGCCGTCCGCATCAAAGATCAATAGCGGCCGCTCGGCCCAGATACGGTTACCAACCGCCTGCA
>JAHEMX010000044.1 GCA_024643445.1 Desulfobulbaceae bacterium
TTTGAGAATATCCCAGAGCGGTTGAGGGCCACGGGTCGACTTGATTGTCGCCCCGACCTTGAGTGTCGCGTCGTCAGTGCCGAGCGCAAGATCTTCCGTACTATCTGAATCCACCATATAGGAAGGGTTCTGGTAAACAATGGGAAGGGCCTCCGGCTTCTTCACTACAGCAGGTTTCATCGTCTCCGCCTGCTGCTCCGGCGGAGCTGCAGGTTTCTCGCTCACCGTTTGCTGTTGGTTGCCGCAAGATGTCGCAAATAACAGGAGCAGCACCATTGTCAAATAATGGAAAAATCTGTTGGTCACCTTCATGTCTCGGAACCTCATCGGCAAAAGTATCATGCTGATATTATTAAACATTTTAGCTACAATGATGTGTCAAAAATTTCCAGCAGACAATCTGCTTTCGACATATTTCTTTAAGTCTGGCCGCATCTGGAATCCGGAGTTCATGAGTGCCCGGTATTGTTCGGTTGCTTTTTCACGTTCGCCTATTTTATCGAGAATGCGTGCCTTGCTGACCATTGAGAGCAGATCTTCACCGTAATATTTTCCATAGGTATTGAGCAGTTTCAGCGCTGCTTCCGGCTGGTTATTGTTTTCACTGAAGGCGGCATAGCTGACCAGCGCTTCTTTCATGGGTGGATCACCGCTGATACTCTGGGCGAAAAATTCCATTGCCTCGGGAATTCGGTCCATGTTTGCCAGGGAGATGGCACTGTATAGTGCTGCCCGCGTATCACCGGGGTTTTTGTCCAATGCCAGCTGGGCAAAGTAATAGGCCTTGGCATTCATGTTCAGCCTGCCCAGATAGAGATTCGCCAGCTTGTTGGAGATTTTCGTATTATCAGGCCAGAGTTTGGCCGCCTTTTCGTAAAGAGCGGCGGCATCTTCATAATCATCGTCCTTTTCATGGGCGCGAGCCTTAAGAAGCAATTCCTTGGCCTGCATGATTTCGGCTGGCTGGCTGGCTGATTGCTGAATAATGAGGGCCTCTTCCCGCACCACTTCCGTATCCGCTTCGAAGGTAAGGTTGTCCACCGCTTGTGCAGGCCAGGTAAATTCCTTGCTTTTCGGGTAGATGACGAGCGTATTGTAGCGTTCCTCCTTTTTCAGGTCGGCCAGATTCAAAATGATATCAAGAGCAAAGTCCCATGGCACATCCTTCAGGGCGATGGTTACCGAGCCATTGACCGCCTCATCGACGATGATGTTGAGGTCGGTAATCTGACGGAACAGGCGGAAGACATTGTGCAGGTCAATTTTGTAAAAATCAACGCTGATCCGTTCGTTCTTGTATCCCGAGAATGAGAAACTGTCCTTTAACTGCTCCACATCCTTATTGACGGCTTCTTCCTGGGGCTTCGTGAGGCCAATGTCCTTTGCCGGGGTCTCAAATATCGATTCGGCAACGGCAGCTTTTGGCGCATCAGGAGAAGCAGCAGCACTTTCGGCCGCGGGGGCTGACGATGGTGCACTGCTGACGAGGGGTGCAATAATATTGATCTTCAGGCTGTTCTGCAGGCGCTGAACATCATAGCTGCTGTTGTCATCCAATGTAAACTCGAAACGGGCGATGGTGGGCTGTTGATCCTTCAGGACAGAAAGGTAAAGCTTTGCCAGCTTGTTTGGCGGCAGCAGACGTTCAAGGTCCAGGGAACTCGCAAACGCTGCATCGGCAACATCGACAATCAGCCGATACGGTCCGAATCGCTCGCTGACCGTGTAGGCAGGCGGGGTGTTGCCTACCAGGATCATGGAAATATTGTCCGGATCAATAACGGTCTTCACCTCGGAAATCTGATATACGTTACTTGCCTGCTTTTGATCGGCTGCTACTGATACAGAAGGCAGAAGCGCAATCTGAGAGAGGCAAAGGCTGGAGAAAATGGCCAGGAATAAAGTGCTAAGCCTTGTATACATTGTTTATTCTTCTCCCTCTTTCTTTAAAACCATGGCGATCTTATTGGTAAGTATTTTCCCACCACGGGTTTGAGCCGTTTCTGAGATAATAATTTTTTTGTCGGTGATTTCCTTGACGACCCCTCGCCTGCCTACCTTCATTCCCTCTTTTAAAATGTAGCCTTTCCCGGTGAAATCCTGCACCATGGCAATCCATGCTCCTCCGGTGCGCATCAGGGCCACCAGGGTGAGCTGGCCCGGCTCGAAGAGCTGCATGCCTGTAAGCGTCTTGTTGTCATCGACAACTTCATCCGGGCTTTCATTCGGCGTTGTTGAACGTTCCGTGATGAAAGGCATAAAGGGGTCCGGCCGCCCTTCGATCAGATACTCAAACTTCTCGGTCCTTTTTTTGATCGCTATCATCGTTTTATCTTGTGTCTCGGCAGTACCCTGCTGCTCTGGTTTTACGACTGGCGGATCTTCGGCCCGGACGGACAGGGGCAGGCCGAAAAAGAGAACAAACGATGCAATCGTCACATAATTGCAGATGGTCTTGAGCCGGGGTGTCATAGTCATAAAATGATCTTTACTAGTCCGTTATCATTTTTTCTTTTTGCCTTTACCTGTCGTCTCATCAGATATTTTTACATTGGTAAAACGGTAGGTGATGAGCTCGCAGTTCGAATTAAGTATGATCTCTCCCTGTTCTTGTTTGGGGGCGCTCATTTTAACATTTGAAACACTGACAATTCGGTCGAGTTTGCTTACCTGGTCAAAAAAGAAACCGACCGCGTGATAAGGTCCACGGATATTGATGGTAACAGGAATTTCGTTGAAATAATCCCGGGGAATCTCGGGTTTTGGTATGAACGTCAGGAAATCCAGGCCGGCATTTCGGCCCAGCGCGGAGATGTCTTTCAGGAGCTGCGGTATTTCCTGTTCTTTTGGCAGCATCAACGATGCTGCCTCAAACTCTGCTTCAACCTTCGCCACTTCCTGCAGCAGGATCGGCTTGTTTCTCTCTTTCTCGCGCAGGTTGAGGATTTCCTTGTTGAGCGTGCCCTTGGTTTTCTCCAGACCTGCAATCTTCTGTACGCTCCCCTGGTAATAGAGGAAATAGAAGGCAACAACCGGCAGGACGATTAGCAGGACCGCGATGGCAGCTTTAACCTTTTTGTCAAGCGGTATAAATTTCTTATCAAGAAATACAGCTAATTTCGAGTCGTTCTTTGGCATTGGCTAGCGAATATCCCTGAAATTATTTTTTCTTCTTTGGGGCATCTTCTTTCTCTTTCCTTTCCTCATCAGCGGCTGGGGCGGGGGCAGAAACACTGCAGGCCAGTGAAAAAGCCTTGAGTTCTTTTCCGAGTTCCGTCTGTAGCGAAGAGTTGGTCAAATTCACCTCATTGATATAGGGAGATTTGAATTTCAATTCATCCATAAACTGGGCGACGGTCTGATTGTCCAGCGCGAATCCGGTAAGGATGAGTTGATTGCCGTTCTGGCTGAGCGTCGTTAGCCACATCCTGCTGTTGTCAATGATTTTAGCCACTTCATCAAGGATATGAACGGTCAGCGACGAGTCTGTCTTGAGTTTGTTGATAATCTCGATTTTGTTGTTCAGGTCAAGCCTTTTGGTCTCCAGATCAGCCAGCTCCTTGACCACTTTGTCAAAAGATTTCTTTTCTTTCGTCTTGCTGGCGATCTCTTGGTTGAGACCTGAAATCCTGGATGCCTGTATCACACCGACAAAGCCGAGCAGGGCAAGTACACAGCAGAAGACAACAAAGGACCCGATAATCTGGTTCCGAGCCTTGGCACGTTTTTTTAGTTGCCTGATGGGAAGGAGGTTAATTCTCAGCATACATCACCTGTTTACAGGAATCTCCTACACGATTGACGGCCTGATGGCAATGCCTGAAGCTATGGCCATTTCGGGTCCGATGGTTTTCAGGTAGTCTGGGTCAATCTTTTTGTCGTTTGATATCATGTTAGCAAAGGGGTTGAACAATTCGACGCTGAGCCCCGTTTCCTGTGTCAGGTAGTCAGTCAGCCCGGCAACCTTTGCTCCCCCGCCGCTGAGAACCAATTTGACAAGAGGAGCATCGGGATAATTGTTATGATACAGGTCAATGGCCTTTTTAACCTCAAGCACCCACTGGGTGCAGACGGTGGAGAAAATATCCTCAAGCTCTTCCTGCCTGTCTCCTGCCGGCTGATTTCCCAGTTTGATAGCCTCAGCCTCTTCATACTCGATGTCAAAATGATTCATGATGCGCTCGGTCAGTTGCCGGCTTCCAACAACGATATCTCTTGCGACCATAGACATACCGCCCGAGATGATGTTGATATTCATTTTTGAGGCACCGATATCAACCAGCGCGACATTATCAGTTTTGGGCATGTTGTATTCGTAGGTGTTTTCCAGTGCGAACCCGTCAACATCTACGATGGTAGCCTGCAATCCGATGCTGTCGAGCATGTCGAGATAATCGTCGACGATATCTTTTTTTGCCGCGACAAGCATGACATCGGTTCGTTCATTCTCCCCGGACCCGGTCTTCAGATCCTGGAAATCGAGATAGACATCTTGAATATCGAAGGGAATATACTGTTCGGCTTCGGCCAGGATATGTTCTTCCATCTGTTCTTCATTCATCACCGCCAGATTAACCTTTTTGACAATGACGGAATAACCGGAAATGGAGAAGCCAACTTTTTTCTTCTTTATCTTAAGATTTTTGAATAGTTCAGCTATGGCGGCGCCGACAATTTCCGGTTCGTTCAAGGTGCCGTCATCAACCGCGCCCTCAGGCAGAAGCGTGCTTCCAACACTGACAACAGAATAGGCCTTATCGCCCTTTTTGAGCTGACACACCTTTACCGCATGTGAACCTATATCCACACCGACAACCAAATCCACTGAAGAGATAAACGGCAGTTTCATGTCTGTTCGCTGGAATGTGAAAAATCAATTTTAATTTTACATCTCCGAAAAGCCAATAAACTACAGACTTTCCTTACTAATTTCAATTTAGGACATAAAAGTAGAGGTTTGTCAAGGAAAACGAGGGAAAAAATAAAAGTTTTTTCCATTTTTAACAGGCATTTATTAATTTCAATAACCATTTCGAAACTGGATTACTACAATATGTTGGTGTTGTAAGTGGGGGGCACTCATCATGTGGTAGGTGTTCGTAACTGCTTGTTGTGTAAGGAAAAGTAGTGTTTTGGTAAGGCGAATCCGCGATCGTTCTTGTAATATCCGCTGATTTAAAGTAGCTTTGCCGTGACCTTTGCATCGAAGATTTTTTTGGCGCGGAAAAAAAAATCGCGGAAACATGAGGAAACTATAAGAAATATATGAGGAACAGCTGGTGAGTGTCGAGTTAAAGAGAAAATCCGTTCTAAGAGAATACACCGAAGCCATCATTATTGCGGTTGCACTTGCTCTTTTTATCAGGACCTTTGTCGTTCAAGCCTTCAAAATCCCTTCCGGTTCGATGCTTCCCACACTTCAGATCGGTGATCATCTGCTGGTGAACAAGTTCATCTACGGAATCAGGATGCCATTTGTCGGGACGGTACTGGTTCCGATAAAAGAACCCGCCCATGGCGACATCATCGTCTTTCGCTACCCCAAAGATCGTTCAACCGATTATATCAAACGTGTCGTAGGAGTCCCCGGCGACAACATTGTGATAAAAAACAAACAGCTTTTTTTGAATGGGAAGAAGGATGTGAACCCGCATGCGCATTATACCTCGGAGATGGTTCTGCCGGGCAATTTGAGTCCGAAGGATAATTTCGGCCCGATCACCGTCCCTGAGGGCAAATACTTCGTCATGGGGGACAATCGGGACAATAGCTCTGACAGCCGGTTCTGGGGGTATGTCGATGATCAGGATGTCCTGGGCAAGGCAATGATCATTTACTGGTCCTGGGATACCGACAAGGATCTTTTTTCCTGGGAGCGGTTCACCTCCATCCGCTGGAGCCGTTTGGCGGACATCATACGCTGAGGGGCTGAAGATTCTGCCCGAAGGTCGATGTCGCAACCTCGAAGCGGACGTCTGCCTCCGGTCATGGACCTTGCGTCCCCGCTGCCTGATTACCCCAGTATCACCGGAAGTTTTCTGACTATTTCTATCGATTCGGGTTTTACCTCAGCCTGGTAGACGAGTATCTCGACCCCCTGCCTATGCACCGTGGAGAGGGTGCTGGCATAGACTGGATCGATGCTTGTCGCCGGAGAAAACCTGTCGGCGTCACTGCGCTGCACAAGAAAGAAGATGACACCGCGATGGCCCTGCTCTACCAGTCGGCAGAGCTCACGCAGATGTTTAGTTCCCCGCACTGTTACCGCATCCGGAAAAAGGGCGATACCGTTCTCGATGAGAGAGCAGTTCTTGACCTCGATGTAGGTTTTTTCCTGCCCTGTTCCAAGCAGGATATCAAGCCTGCTTCCCTCAAAGGTTTTTACTTCCCGCTGCAATGTCTCAAAGTCTTCCAGCTCCTGAATTTTTCTGTCAGCCAGAGCTTCGGCGACAATGGTGTTGCTGCGTGAGGTATTGACACCGACCCAGGTACCGTTGTTCCAGACCATTTCCAGGGTGTGCGGATATTTTCGCTTCGGGTTTTCCGAGGTGGAGAAGCAGACCGGACTGCCGCTTTCTGAGCAGGATCGCATGGAACCGGAATTTGGACAGTGAATGGTCAGTTCTTTGCCGTCGGGCAGTCTGACATCGGCAAGAAATCGTTTATAGCGGCGGAGCAGGGTACCGTGTTCAAGCTTTACGGGAAATCGCATAATTTGTGACTGGAATTTTGGCAGGGCAGATGCTATTAATGGGTAGAATAAAATGTACCGGTGAGCGTCGACTATAAATCGTTTAATATTATTATATTAAAGCAATTGTATTGATTTTTTGGCTGGCCGGCGGTCGTTATACTGATGTCATGGTGCTTATCGTAAAGCCCATCCTACTCACAAAGGAGGACCTTTTCCATGAAATTAGGCATCAATGGTCTGGGACGCATAGGGAAATTGTCGCTCTGGAGCCATGTTTCGCGCAAGCGCTTTTCAGGTCTTGTGGTAAACATCGGCAGAAACGTCGGTAAAAATATTGACGATCTTGCTGCATCAATTGAGCGTGATTCGACCTATGGGCGCCTTGGATCCTATCTCTATGGCCATAAAGGGGGCAGGGTCATTGAACAGCTCAATGAGGAGACCGGGGAGATGCTGGTCAATGGTGTTCCGGTAAAAATTCTTCGTACAAACCGGAACCCGAAAGAGATTGCCTGGCGCGAGAGCGGGGTCAGTCTTGTTGTCGATACCACCGGCGTTTTTACCGATCCGACGACCGGAACTGACGAAGCAAAAGGTGCCCTGCGGGGGCATCTGGAAGCAGGGGCGGCCAAGGTAATACTCTCGGCCCCTTTCAAGATCAAATCGAAGGGCATTGAAATGCCGGATGATGCCGTAACCATGGTGATGGGAATAAACGATGATGAATATGTCGTTTCCCGGCACAACATTATTTCGGCAGCCTCCTGCACAACCACCTGTCTCTCCTATATGATCAAACCGCTGCTGGAAGCGATTGGGGCGGAAAACCTGCTCAGTGCTTCAATGGTAACTGTCCATGCCGCGACCGGCAGCCAGCAGGTGCTTGACCGTCTTCCCGGTGGCGGGGCGGCTGATTTGAGGAAAAACCGGTCCATACTCAACAATATCATTCTGACGACGACCGGCGCGGCGAAGGCTCTTGCGCTCGTCATACCGGAGATGAAGAATATCGGTTTTATCGCCGAATCAGTGCGTATACCGACCTCCACCGGGTCTCTGATTATCCTGGTCATCAATATCCAGGATGAGCCTGGAAATCCGACCAAGAGGGAATTTATTAATTCACTCTACCGGGAGTATGCTGAAAACAATAAATATCTTGAATACAGCGAGAAGCAGAACGTCTCCTCCGACATCATCGGCGTGCCCGAGGCGGCGGCGATCATCGAAGGAACCGAAACCCATACCCGGACGGCGTCAATCTTTGTCAATCTCGCTAAAACGGGGGTCTCGGGATTGGCCGATGGCCGGGAAGCACTACTTGAAGTACCGGTCACCCAGGCTGTTATTTATGGCTGGTACGATAACGAGTTGGGCAGCTATACCAACATGCTTGGTGATCTGACGGTTAAAATTGCAGACAACATGGTCTGATACTGTTTCTGTCCGTCGGATGTCGGCCGAAGATCTGATCGCCATTTCCGATCTGGAACAGCGGGAACCCTCAGCCTGGCGGGAATCACTTATCCGGGCGGAATTGGGGCGGCAGGACGGCATTCAGTTGGTAGCCAGTCTCAACAGCGCCGTGCTCGGCTGGTGTTGCGCCCGTTTTTTCGATACGGAAGCCGAGTTGCTGAAAATTGGTGTGCAGGCCGGCAGCCGGCGGCAAAAAATAGCCACCCGGCTTCTTGACTCCCTTGAAAAACTGCTGCACGAATCCGGCGCGCAGCAGCTTTTTCTCGAAGTTCGATCACGCAACGTATCGGCACTAGCCTTTTATCACCAGGTTGGCTTTACAGAGGTTGCAAGGCGCATTAGATATTATAACAGGCCGGAAGATGACGCCCTGCTGTTCAGAAAAGCATTGGCAGTCCAATCAATTACCCCTGGATAACACAATAATTCAGGGATATTATAACGTTTACCTCGGGAAAAGAGATGAAGAGTGTCCGTGAACTGGAACTGAAGAACAAGCGGGTGCTGGTGCGGGTTGATTTTAATGTACCGGTGGATGAGCAATTGCATATCACCGATGATATCCGGATGCAGATGGCTTTACCGACGCTTCGTTATATCAGGGAACAACAGGGCCGGCTTGTTATCTGTTCGCATATGGGAAGACCCAAGGGACAGCGCGATGAAAAATTCAGCCTGGCCACGATCGCCCTGCATCTGGCGGAGCTGCTGAAGTGTCCGGTCCGGATGGCGCCGGACTGTATCGGCCGGGAGGTGGAGTACCTGGTAGAGTCCACGGGGGCCGGTGAAGTCCTGATGCTCGAGAACCTCCGCTTCCATGACGGGGAAACAAAAAATGATGCCGATTTTTCCAGCAGTCTGGCCCGACTTGCGGACGTTTATATCAATGAGGCCTTTGCTGCTTCACACCGTGCTCACGCCTCTGTGGCCGGAGTCCCTGAACGTGTGGCCAGCAGGGGCGCCGGTTTTTTGCTGCAGCAGGAAATGGATTATTTTCACCAGGCCATGGAAGACCCGGCACGGCCGCTTGTGGCCATTATCGGCGGGGCGAAGGTGTCGTCCAAACTGGGTGCGCTGGAAAACATGTTAGGTCGGGTTGATCGGATGATAATCGGCGGGGCCATGGCGAATACCTTCTTGAAGAGCCAGGGGGTTGCCATGGGAGCTTCCCTGGTGGAAGACGATCTGCTGCCGGCTGCCAGGCAGTTTCTTGCAAAGGCCAAAGAGAAAGGAATTGCGTTGTACCTGCCGACAGATTTTATTGTCGCCGAGAGTTTCTCCGTGGATGCGGCGGTCAAAGAGGTTATGTATGATGCTGTTCCCGCCGGCTGGATGGCGCTTGATATTGGTCCGCAGACAGGCAAAGCATTTGAGAAGGCTCTGAAGGATGCCAAGACCATTGTCTGGAATGGACCGATGGGTGCCTTTGAAATGCCTCCGTTTGCCGGGGGAACCATGGATTTGTGTCATGCTGTTGCCTCATCGGAGGCCCTGTCAATTACCGGCGGCGGGGATACGAACGCCGCTGTCAAGCTGGCAGGGGAGAGTGATCGTATCAGTTATATGTCGACGGGAGGAGGAGCTTTTCTGGAACTCATGGAAGGAAAGAACCTGCCGGGTGTCGAGGCATTGAAATAACGGGTCGCCTGAAATATCAGGTTATTCAAGGCGGCCTGAAAAATGATGGGGTTTTATATGCAGAGAAGACCGTTGATGGCTGGAAACTGGAAGATGCACACAACACGGGGCGAGGCGCGAACGCTTGCCTCGGCTGTTGCCGCAGCCTGTGCAAAGGAGAGTGACCGGGACGTTTTACTGGCCCCGCCGTTTACGGCATTGAGTGCGGTATCGCAGGCTATTGCGGGCTCAGCTATTATCCTGTCCGGGCAGAATGTTTGCTGGCAGGAGCAGGGTGCCTTTACCGGTGAGATCTCTCCGGGGATGCTCAAGGATGCAGGAGCGCGTGCCGCAATTGTCGGTCACTCTGAACGGCGGCAGATTTTCGGGGAAAGTGATGCACTGATCAATCAGCGCGTCGCCGGGGCCCTGAGATCTGATCTGCTGGTGATTCTCTGTGTCGGCGAGACCCTTGATGAGCGGGAGGCGGGCAAGGCATTTAACGTCCTTGAAAATCAGGTCCGTATTGGCCTGACCGGCGTGACGGCGGAGAATATGACTCGACTGGTGCTTGCCTATGAACCGGTCTGGGCGATCGGGACCGGCAGGACCGCTACAAAAGAGCAGGCGCAGGAAACACATGCTTTTATCCGCGGTCTGTTGTCTCAGCTTTATGAAAAAAATGTTGCCGATCAATTGAGAATATTGTATGGTGGCTCGGTCAAACCGACCAATGTTGATGAGTTGATGGCTCAACCGGACATTGATGGCGTTCTGGTCGGTGGTGCCGCCCTTGATGCTGCGTCATTTGGGCGGATTATTAATTTTGAGCAAGAGTAGTCAAATAGATGGAAACCCTGTTAATAATCGTTCATGTTATCGTCTGCCTGTTTCTGATCGGCATCGTGCTTCTGCAGCATGGCAAAGGGGCTGATATCGGAGCAACCTTTGGCGGATCAAGCCAGTCGTTGTTCGGTACAGAAGGTCCGCTGCCGCTGCTGAACAAGATTACGACCCTGTCGGCGGTCATCTTCATGGTCACCTCCGTCATGTTGGCCTATATATCCTCGCATAACGGAACAGGTTCCGTCATGAGTAAACTCAGTGTTGATAAACCGGCCGTTGAAACAACAACAACTGCCCAGCCGGAAGCTAAGCTGATTGTCCCTGCTGAATCTGAATCTGCGGCTGCAATGCAGGATGGCAAGCCTGTGCAGGGGGAAAAGAAAACGCAATAGCGAATAGAGTATATCGTGCCGAAGTGGTGGAACTGGTAGACACACTATCTTGAGGGGGTAGCGGCCCACGGTCGTGCGAGTTCGATTCTCGCCTTCGGCACCATTCAACAAAAAGCCCTGTAGCCTTAATTGGTTACAGGGCTTTTTTATTGTACATGTCTGTCCTCTTTTGCATGACCAGGCGCAGGCGCAGCAAACGGGAAATAATAAGAAATTTTTAGAATGAATGAGGAAATCTTCCAAAATTCGAGGAGATAAGCTATATTACCTTGTATCTTCATTTAAATTGCACAAGATCGTTATCGGTTAACATGCTACAATGCCGTATGCTGCGGATAGTATGGTACGCCATGGTGGCAGGGTGAAGAACGCTCATGGCCGCATTGAAAAACGATCATTATGGATGCCGCTGCAACTGTCGGGAGAAGTGATGAACGTAGACGCTGTTGGCTTGACATTTGAGAAACTGCTTGCCGGCGTTGAGGCCCTCGAAATGCAGCTTGGCCGGGAGGCAGCAGCAGCTTATCAGGAAAACAGATATGAGGATGCCGAAGAGATAAGTGCATCAATCAAGGGACTGAAGCTGTTCAGGACTAAACTCGACCAAATTCAATCTGAATGGGAATCAGAGATTGAATCACATGTTCGAAAACGTGTCAAACTTGAAACCGACAAGCCTATGCAAACCGGGACAAAAGGGGTTCTTCGAAACCTCAGGGTCACGTTACCGAGCGGTCGGGTCATTTATCGGCCGACCTCTGCTATTACGATGGCGGAGGCTATTGAAGCCATGGGTATTGCCAAGGTCAATGCGCTTGGCATCACCATTTGCGGAGCTCCGCTCCTGAGCACTGAAAAGCATTCCAATTACGGTCAGACGCGGATAGGCCGCTATTATATCTATACCCAGGGTAATACCGAAAGCAAAAAACATATCCTTGAGGCAATAGCAGCAAAACTGGGATATGAGATCAATGTGGAGGTCTTTTAATCCCGATTCAAGAAAACGAATAGTGCATTCACTCTTTTCCGCATTTTTCTCTTAATAACTCAATTCTCACTCGTCGCACACGTGTTTTTCAGAAAAATCCTTCTGCTCATAGGCGGTAGGCATGCCAGGCAGCGCACCCTGAACCAGCTCCCCGCATTTCTGCATCTGTTTCATCACGGGGGATTTGGCGATTTCTTTGGCAAAAGCCATGGCTTTTGCCTGCGCCTTGGCCCGGTCCCCTGCGGCACAGAGTTCGTCAATTTCACGGTCTTCCTGCTCTGAGCGTTTCTGCATCTCCCCCATCTGGGTCTGGTCAATGGTTTGCATGCATTCCTGTAATTTTTGCATCTGTTGCATCATGTTCTGCATGTCAGGCTGATTCGTGCCCTGGTTGTTCTGGGCAGACACCACCGCCGGAATTGTCAGCAATAGAGCTATCATCAGGGATTTCATGTGCTTGTTCTCCTTTGCGCAAAAGGCTGGTCCTCGGAGTAATTGAGTTCTACCGGGTCTGTGTCTGTATTCTTGTCTGCTGCCCGGATGAGTCACCATCTTTTTTCCTTACATAGAGCACTTTTGTAATTTTTGCCACGGTTTTTCCTTTCTCGTCAACCACCCTTATTTTAAACTCAGGGCAATACCTGTCGCCATCTTTCGTCTGCTCTTTTATCATGGCCAGATCGTGGTTATCAATGGTAAAGGCAGCCGTGACTTTCCCCCTGCCGGGCCGCATGAAGTCGATTGTGGCCGATCGGTCCCAGATGATATAGTCCTCCCCGAGCAGTTTCATCAGCATCAGCATCAGGTGTGGATCTGCCATCGAGTAAAGGCTTCCGCCAAAATGAACACCGACGATATTGCGGTTATACCAGTGCAGTTTCATCGAGACTTGCGCCTCTCTCCAGTCGTTGCTAATATGCTCAACCGTGATTCCAGCGCCGAGATAGGGGCCATAGATATTCAGCGTCTGAGCAGCTTCGGGCTGAGTCGGGCATGGAACCATGTATGCATGGATGTTTCTCTAGGCTGGGAACTATCGAGAGGTCTGGGCTGGAA
>JAHEMX010000467.1 GCA_024643445.1 Desulfobulbaceae bacterium
TGGCGGATCCGGAAGGTGACGGTATTGCAATTCTGGTGGGTGGTAAAATATCAAACTCCCGTTCAATGCCGAAATTCTCCAAACTGGTTATTCCATTTCTGCCCAACAATACCCCCCGCTGGCCGGAAACGGTCGAGGCCATCAGGAAAATTCTTGAAGCATACGCAAAAGACGCAAAGAAATATGAGCGTCTGGGCGAGTGGGCTGAGAGGATTGGCTGGGAGAAGTTTTTTGAGAAATGCGATATTCCGTTTACCGAGAAGAGTATTGATGATTATCGTCTGGCTTATGATACCTGGCGCACATCGACACAGTTCAAGTATACGAGCCATATCAAGTAGTTGATAGGTAGGTATTTGAGCAAAAGCCCATCCCGGTTGCCGGGGTGGGCTTTAATGCTTTCGAAGCCAATTTAATTTAAAGGAGAACGCCATGCCTATGACTGATGAAGAACTGAAAGCTGCGATAGTTGCAAAAGCAGAAAAGTCTCCTAAGGCTCAGCTGTATATCAAGGATTTTTATCAATGCGACCCGGACTCCAAACCGCGTCAGATCAAAAACATCGCCAACCTGCTTGTACGGGAAGGAAAACTGATGTTCTGGTCATCCGGTTCCACCACGATGTATGCGATTCCGAGCCGTATACAGAATGAGGAGAAGAAATAGAGCCATTCTCTTCTATTTCTCCCTCACAGGATACGTAAGCGCAGAGATAAAACCTCTGCGCTTTTTTTATGGATTATCAGGATCTCTATCTGCAGCAGACTGATTCCACCAACCTGCAAGCCCGGAAAATGGCCGAGCAGGGCGTCGTGCACGGTTCAGGTGTTGTTGCGGACAGCCAGACAGCAGGCCGCGGCCGGCTTGCGCGCGCATGGTTTTCCCCTCCTGGGAAGAATCTCTATTGTTCCTATGTCCTCAGGCCGGCCATCAACGCTGCGGATTTCTCCCGGCTGACCATGGTTGCGGGGCTGGCAGTCGCGGACTATCTGAGCACGCTCTGCCCACTGCCAATAGGTCTCAAGTGGCCCAACGATATCCATCTGGGCGGCAGGAAGTGTGGTGGCATTTTATCTGAATCGAGCCTGGCTGCCGACGACCTAAAGAGCAGTTACGCTATTATCGGCATCGGCCTCAATCTTAACATCAGCCTGGACGAGCTCCCGCCGCATCTGCAGCCCATAGCCACCTCACTCTTCATTGAAACCGGGAAAACCTACGAGCCCGCCACGCTTTTTAACGGGCTGAGGAGTTCACTGCTGCGTGGCGTCAGCGATTTCGAAATGAAGGGGTTTTCCTCTATTCTCGAGCGCTGGAAGCGCTACGATACCACGCTCGGCAAATGGATGGTCTGGGTCACGTCGGATGGGCGGAAGGTCAGCGGGAAAAGTCTGGGCCCTGATAACGATGGTTTTTTACAGGTTGAAGACGCACAAGGCAGCATCCACCGCGTTATTTCCGGGGATGTAAAGCTTGTCCGCAACGATGCGGACAGTTCGTGTTGAGACGTTGCAAACGCAAAAGGGCGAGCAGGCTTTCACCTGTCGCCCTTTTGGGGGCCAAAACGGGTTTTACCGTAATGGTTAATACCGGTAATATTCCGGCTTGTAAGGACCTTCAACAGGAACACCGATATAATCGGCCTGTTTTTTAGTCAGATCGGTCAGCCTCACCCCTATCTTCTTCAGATGCAGCCTGGCAACCATCTCATCGAGCTGTTTGGGCAGGAAATAGACCTTGTTTTCATAGCGTTCGGGATGGTTCCACAGCTCAATCTGGGCCAGTACCTGGTTGCTGAAGGAATTGCTCATCACAAAACTCGGATGTCCGGTGGCGCAGCCGAGATTGACCAGACGTCCCTCTGCCAGAATGATGATCTTTTTCCCATCGGGAAAAATGACGTGGTCGACCTGTGGTTTGATCCTGTCCCACGGCAGATTTCTGATTCCGGCGATATCGATCTCTGAGTCAAAGTGTCCGATATTACAGACGATTGATTCATCCGGCATCTGCTCCATATGAGCCCTGGTAATAACGTCAACATTGCCGGTACAGGTTACAAAAATATTCCCCAGAGAGGCCGCCTCATCCATGGTGACAACGCGATATCCCTCCATCGCCGCCTGCAGGGCACAGATGGGGTCAATCTCGGTGACAAGCACCGTGGCACCCATGCCTGCCAGGGCCTGGGCACATCCCTTGCCGACATCGCCGTAGCCGGCAACAACGGCAATTTTTCCGGCAATCATCACATCAGTTCCCCGCTTGATGCCATCTATCAGTGATTCGCGACAGCCGTAGAGATTGTCAAATTTTGATTTGGTAACGGAGTCGTTGACGTTTATCGCCGGGCACAGGAGGGAGCCTTCCCTGGCCATCTCGCTGAGCCGATGTACGCCGGTGGTTGTCTCTTCCGTAATTCCCCTGATGACACCCTTGAGCTCGTTGCGGTATTTTCCATGCATGACCAGCGTCAGGTCCCCGCCATCATCAAGTATCATATTCGGCCGCCAGTTGTCCGGCCCGAAAATAGTCTGGTCAACGCACCACCAGAACTCCTCTTCGTTCTCACCCTTCCAGGCAAAAGTTGGTATACCGGCAGCAGCCATGGCAGCTGCGGCATGATCCTGGGTGGAGAAAATATTGCAG
Organism: Desulfobulbaceae bacterium; assembly: GCA_024643445.1. Lineage (GTDB taxonomy): Bacteria > Desulfobacterota > Desulfobulbia > Desulfobulbales > Desulfocapsaceae > Ww85. Next base: position 2,650 of record JAHEMX010000467.1, read on the forward strand.
GAGGACCAGCGAATTTCTGCGCCGAGGGCAACGAGGGTCTCCATCAGCACGGCTGTCTGTATGGTCATATGCAGACAGCCGGCAATACGGGCTCCCTTGAGGGGTTGGCTGGCCCGATATTCCCCGCGCAGACTCATTAACCCGGGCATTTCCGTTTCTGCAATCGCTATCTCTTTTCTGCCCCAATCGGCCAGAGTGAGATCAGCTACTTTAAAATCGTGTGAGGTTGTCATTGCTCTTTCCTTTGATCTTGTTGTTCGTTGAAATAATTACAGGCCGGCAGCGGTGCGCAGCGCCTCGGCTTTATCTGTTCGTTCCCAGGTGAACTCTTCTCGATTGCGGCCGAAATGCCCATAGGCGGCAGTGGCCAGGTAGATCGGGCGCAGCAGGTCAAGGTGCTGGATGATGGCTTTCGGCCTGAGATCGAAATGTTCGCTCACCAGGGTTCTTATTTTATCGTCACTGATTTTCCCGGTTCCAAAACTGTTGACATTGATGGACACCGGCTGGGAAACGCCAATGGCGTAAGCGATCTGCACCTCAACCTCAGTTGCGATGCCGCCAGCAACGAGATTTTTGGCAATATAGCGGCCCATGTATGAAGAGGAACGGTCTACCTTGGATGGATCCTTGCCCGAGAAGGCACCGCCGCCATGCGAGCCTTTACCGCCATAGGTGTCGACGATAATTTTCCGTCCCGTCACGCCGCAATCACCGACGGGACCACCGATTACAAAGCGCCCGGTCGGGTTAATGAAGTACTTGGTGTTACTGTCAATCATCTCTTCAGGGAGGATCGGCTTGATGATCTACTCCATGACCCCTTCT
>JAHEMX010000468.1 GCA_024643445.1 Desulfobulbaceae bacterium
ATAGCTGAAAAAAAGTCGCTCCCGGGAGCATTACTGCACCGATTCACCAGCCAGGGGTCCTTTGAGGAACAGGAGGCAGGTGGATCGGCAGCGTTCTTTTAAGGCTCCTGGCTATTGTATTTCTTGGCGATTGCTGAAAAACCGGCTGCCAGGATATTGATTTCCAGGTTGTTCATGACCATCTGCATTCCCCGTGATTCCCATTTGTCGAGGAGCTCACCGCCTGAATGCATCGCAAATACTTTGCCGTATTTCTCAGCCGCGCCGGCCACCTTGCCAATCGCCTGCTGCAGGGTATCGCTCATCATTTCACCGGGGACGCCAAGAGAATTGGAAAGGTCGTTGGGACCGATGAGCAGCACATCTATCCCCGCCACTGAAGCAATTTCCTCGATATTGGCGATTGCCTCTTTTGTCTCAATCTGGGCGATGGCCAGGGTCACCTCATTTTTTCTGGCCATGAAGGATGCGGCATCCTCACGCATCCCGCCAAAATTTGTATGGCCGGCCGGACTGCCGAGTCCTCTGCCGCCAATCGGTGCGTAACGGGACCAGTTAACGAAGGCTTCGGCATCCCTGGCCGTACTCAGCATCGGCACCATCACGCCGTCCGCGCCCGCGTCCAGAACACCGGAGACGTAGGCCTTGGAGAGTTCCGGTACCCTGACGAAGATACCAAGGCCGACTGCACGCGCCACGTCGGCAATACCTGAAAAGGTCTCAACCGAATAGGAGCCATGCTCCATATCGATCATGATAAAATCAAGCCCTGCATCCCTGGCGACAAGCGCTACGGCAGGGGTTTTGATCATCCTGACCATGGTTCCGACAATTCGCTCGCCTTTGCGTAATTTGGCAACAATCATAGTGAACTCCTCTTGAGGCAATAATGGATGGTTCTCATTAATATGAACGGTTGAACAGCGGCATGCACCTCACGCTCACTTCCGCCAGAGACTTCTGCTCCGCTCCCTTCAACCGGCCAGAGCGACAACCTGTTCTTGCACCAGTTCAGCAATGGATTTTTCGTCCCAGCCCAACTCCAGCAGGATCTCAGCCGTTTGCGCACCCAACGGCTGCGGTGGAATGCGCACTTCGGCAACGGCGCCGTCATAGCGCACGGGATGATTCACCAGGGTCATCGGCGTACCCTTTGCGCTGGTAGTGAAAATGAAATTCTGATTGTGCTGAACCTGGGCATCGTTGATGACGGTGTCGTAATCGTTTACCGGCGCGCACCAGACCTTGAGAGAAGAAAGGCGTGCCAAGACCTGATCGCGCGCGCAAAACGCCAGCTTCCCCGAAATCAACCCGGCGACCGCTTCCCGGCACTCAAAGAGATCGCGGCCGATGTAGGCCTTTAATGGCGGGAGATCAAGACCGTCAGCCAGGACGTTCAGATCGCAGTGCGAGATGGCCAGGTGCCCGTCTTCGGCCGCATAGATGCCATAGGGAGCGGCGTTGTACCAGCCGCCGATGGCCTCGGGCGAGAGCAGGGATTGACGGTAATCGCCATTGAAATAACTGACGAAGGATTCCACCTGCAGATCGATTGCGGCCGACATCAGATCCACATCGACCAGGCAGCCCCTGCCGCTGCTCTGGCGCCGGACCAGGGCGCCCAGGATACCGAGTGCGTAGAGTGCCGCACCGTGGTGGTCGGCAATGGAGACGCCGACCGGGTGCGGGCCGCTGGTCCTGGTGCCGCTTATCATTGCCAGTCCTGAGAGTGCCTGGATAAGCAGGTCCTGCCCCGGACGGTCTGCACCGGGACCGGAGGCACCGAATCCTGTCGCTGCCGCGTAAATCAGCCCGGGGTTGTTGCCTGACAGTTTTTCGTAGCCGAGCCCGAGTCTCTCCATTACGCCCGGCCGGAAGTTCTCGGTGACGACATCCGCCTTTTCGATAAGGGCCCGGGCGATGGCCACACCCTTTTCAGATTTGAGATTCAGGGCGATGTTTCGCTTGTTGCGGCCGGCCAGATGGAAGGACGAGCCGTCACCATCGATAAAGCTTTTTGCCCCGCCGAAACGGCGCTGGAAACCGCCGGAAATGGATTCGACGCAGATCACATCGGCTCCCATATCGGCCAGGATCTGGATGCCCAGGGGGCCCATCAGGAAATGGTTGAAACTGACAATGCGTATTCCGCTCAAAAGATCAAGCATCCGTGTTCTCCTCGCATCTCCTGCATTTCAGCAAAGCCCTTTGCGGAAAAGATCGACAGCGGTAACGATCCGTTTTTTTTTCGAAGCGGTGCCAAGTGTAAGGACCGCTGGATTTTGCAAGTCTGCATATTGATGGCATGGTGGCAAAATAAGCTTTCCTAAAGAGAAGCGTCAAGGGTAAAGTCCATTCGAAGAAAGAAGTGGAGTCCTGGACGCGCGCTTGCGGCTTCAATGATACTCATTGTTCGCGTTCGTTCGGAAATCGCAAAAGATCAGGAACGGTAATCAGAAAAGGAGTCGGTGTTATGGCTAATCGTCAGGAGATAGAGCGCGCCGTGGTGATAGGCAGCGGGCAGATGGGACCCGGCATTGCTTATACGCTTGCCTCGACGGACTGTTTTGTGACCATGTATGGCCGGACGACCGACAGCGTGAACCGGGGTGTGCGTTCCTTTCACAAGGCCGTGGAGTTGTTGGCCGAAGCTGCCTGTATCTCTGCCGAACAGGCTGCCGCTATCGCCCGGAAAATCGACGGAAGCACCGAGCTTGAATCTGCCGTCAAACGGGCAGACCTGGTTGTTGAATCGATCGCTGAAAATAGCGCACTCAAGCAGGAGCTGTTTAAACGCGTCGAGTCGTCCTGCTCGGTTGATACTATCCTCGCCTCAAACACCTCAGGCCTGCCGGCAACAGAGCTGGCCGGCGCACTCAGGTATCCGGGGCGGTTTGCGGTGATGCACTTCTGGAATCCGCCGCATCTGCTGCCGCTTGTTGAAATCGTCAAGGGAGAGAAGACCTCCCGGCAGACCATTGATCTCCTGGTTCAGCTCATGAAAGACGCAGGGAAAAAACCGGTAGTGGTGCTGAAAGATACCCCCGGTCAACTGGGAAATCGCCTGTTTCATGCCCTTATACGGGAGGCTATCTGGATCGTCCAGGAAGGTATTGCCTCAGTGGAGGATGTGGACACCGCCGTCAAATACGGATTGGGACGGCGCTTCCCGGTATACGGGCCGCTTGAACACCAGGATGTGGTCGGTCTTGACACGGTTTATGCAATACAGAATTATCTGTGCCGGGCTCTGTGCAATGAAACCAAACCGGCGGCACTGCTCGAGGAAAAGGCAATATCTGGACAGCTGGGGACTAAATCAGGTCTCGGTTTTTATGACTGGACAAAGCGTGACATCGGACCGGTATTGGAAAAGAGAGATGCTTTTCTCGTCGAACTGCTTAAGGCCGAGAAACTATCAGCTTTGCTGACGAAGTAGGTTTGCTGCTTGGACGAGCCGAGGAAGCTTCGTCGAGG
>JAHEMX010000469.1 GCA_024643445.1 Desulfobulbaceae bacterium
GGGCATTCCCACTGTTCCGGTAATCCTCGGTATTCTTCTGGGCGGGCACATGGAGACCGCCCTGCGTCGAGCCATGGTTCTGTCAAACGGGGATTGGATCTATCTCTTCTCCTCGCCGATAGCCATTGGCCTCTGGACTGCTGCCGTCCTGGGTTTTGTAGCTCCGATGTTTCTGCGCAAGGTCCTGAGCAGACCGGAACGGGTGGAGGACTAGCCTCAACGATTCAAGCAGGGGTAACCGAGACACGGCAGCACCGTCTTGTCTACCGGCTCGTTCAGGTCTTCCAGTGTTTTCAGTGTTTCTCCCCGGGATTACATTTTATCTTGAAAAGGCGGGATAGTTGTGATGATACACCATAGCGTTCACGCATCTCCATCAATGGAGATGATCAGGCGGTCCGAACAGCTTGCCTGGAAAATAGCGGAGGTCGCTGCTGACCCGGTGGGTGTCGATGGCGATGTCGCGGAGATGATCATCAACCGGATCATCGACAATAGTGCGGTGGCCGTTGCCTCCTTGAACCGGGGGCCGATCAGATCTGCCCGGGCCATGGCCAGGGCACACGCGCGTACCGGAGGAGCCACCCTCTTTGGCGCAGCGGCCGGGGAAACGGTATGCGCCGAATGGGCGGCCTGGGCGAATGGCACAGCCGTCCGTGAACTGGACTATCATGACACCTTTCTGGCTGCGGATTATTCTCACCCCGGTGACAATATCCCGCCGATCCTGGCGGTGGCACAGCAGTGCGGGAGAAAGGGGGCCGACCTGTTGCGCGGCATTGCCGCCGGCTACGAAATCCAGGTGAACCTGGTGAAGGGTCTCTGCCTGCACGAACACAAGATAGATCACATCGCCCATCTTGGACCATCGGTTGCAGCAGGTGTCTCATCGCTGCTTTCTCTGAGCACCGAGACCACCTATCAATCGGTCCAGCAGGCGCTGCACTGCACTATAACCACCCGTCAGTCCCGCAAGGGGGAGATATCCTCATGGAAAGCCTTTGCCCCGGCCTATGCAGGCAAAACAGCCATCGAGGCCGTTGATCGCTGTATGCGGGGTGAAGGTGCGCCAAGCCCGATCTATGAAGGGGAGGATTCGGTGCTGTCCTTTATTCTCGATGGAAGGACAGCGCGGGATCAGGGCAGATCACCGTATGAACCATGCTATACCGTGCCGCTGCCGGGCCGGGGGGAGCCGAAGCGGGCCATCCTCGACACCTATACCAAGGAGCACTCCGCCGAGTATCAATCCCAGGCGCTGATCGATCTGGCCTTCAGAATGGGCGGCAGGATCGACGATTTTGACAAAATAAAATCAATCGTTTTGCATACCTCCCACCACACGCACTACGTCATCGGAACCGGCGCCGGCGATCCACAGAAAATGGATCCGAAAGCCTCCCGGGAGACGCTTGATCATTCAATCATGTACATCTTCGCGGTGGCGCTGCAGGATCGTCGTTGGCATCATGTCGACAGCTATACCCCGGAGCGGGCACAACGTGCCGACACGGTGCGGCTGTGGCGCAAGATTTCCACAACGGAAGACAAGGAGTGGACCCGCCGCTATCACTCTCATGACCCGAAGGAAAAGGCCTTCGGGGCCCGGGTGGTGATCACCATGGCCGACGGTACTCGCATCGAAGATGAAATGGGTATTGCCAATGCACACCCGCTTGGTGCCAGGCCTTTTGGTCGAGTGGAATATATCGACAAGTTCAAAATTCTGACCGGCGATATCCTGGATGCAGCCGAGAGCGAGCGGTTCCTCGAACTGGTGCAGCGCCTACCGGACCTGGGTGTCGAGGAAGTTCGCGCCCTGAACCCGGTCGCGCCGAAGGGATATCTGATTGAGAACCGTGCGAAAGGAATTTTCTGATGCTCTTTACACGTAAAACCGCAGCCGAAAAGCGTGCTCATCTGCACGGGCAGCTCGCGGACGGCAAGCTTCACCAATTTCCCGGTGCCTTTAATCCCCTGTGTGCGCAACTTATTGAGCGCAAGGGTTTTCCCGGCATTTATATCTCGGGCGCGGTGATGGCGGCCGACCTTTGCCTTCCGGATATCGGTATCGCGACACTCAGCGAATTTGTAATGAGGGGGCAGCAGATTGCCCGGGTTACGGACCTGCCGGCCCTTATTGATATCGATACGGGGTTTGGTGAACCGATGAGTGCCGCCCGTTCTGTGCGATTAGTGGAAGAGGCGGGGCTTGCCGGCTGTCATATTGAAGACCAGGTGATGCCGAAACGCTGCGGCCACCTTGATGGTAAGGAAATCGTAGATGCGGCAACCATGGTCAAGCGGTTGCGTGCCGCCGCAGATGCCAGAATGGACCGCAATTTCTGTCTCATTGCCCGGACGGACAGCCGTGGTGTTGAGGGCCTTGATAAAGCCATTGAGCGGATGAAGGCCTATGCCGACGCGGGGGCAGACATGATTTTCCCGGAGGCGATGCGCTCTGAAAAAGAATTTGCAGCCGTTCGCAGAGCAATTGACCTGCCGCTGCTTGCAAACATGACGGAATTCGGGAAAAGCCGTTTATTGAACGTCCGGGAACTTGAAACTCTTGGCTTCAACGTGGTGATTTATCCGGTAACCACCCTGCGTCTTGCCATGGGCGAGGTTGATCGCGGCCTTGACGCTATTCTCAGGGATGGTGATCAAAATGGTATCCTTGACAGGATGCAGCACCGCAAAGATCTCTATGACCTGCTACGTTATAAGGATTACCGCCGGTTTGATCAGGATCTCTTCAATTTCGAGGTTTCAGATACGCCAATGGCCTGAAGGGGAATGACCGGGATAAAAGGTCCCCTTCAGGGACCCTTTATCCGCCTGGTCAGGGAGATCAAGGGTCACTTCTTATCGTTTCCCTTTCCGTTGCCGTTATTACTCTTGCCGCCCTTATCGTTCTTGTCGCTTTTATCCTTTCCATTGCTGCTATTCTGGCTGCTGTTCCCAGGGCCTCCGTCTGCTCCCCGGTTAGAACCTGCTTGAGAGGCTGAGTTGTTTGATTTTGAAGAGGAGCTTCCTGATTGACCACTTGAGCCCATTGACGAAGAACTCCTGTTGTTGCCCCCGGCATTTCCAGGAGACTTGCCGGCGACTGCGGCACTCGTCTCTGAGAGCCCGATGCCTTTCTTGGAACTGTTCGCTGTTGATACCGCCAAGCCATGGTCACGGTTCCAACCTGTTTTCGGGTCCCGTTTGGTTGCTTCAGCGATTTCAGCAGCGGGGTTTGCCGCTGCGGCCGGGTCATCAATATCGGTGTCTACCGGATCGACTGGATCAAGTAGGCCTTTATGCTTGGAATGTCCAAGTCCAAGAGCTGCTGGATGGACGCCGAGTTCATGGGCGATCTGCCCCCAGCCCATGCGCTCCTGGCGCATGGCCTGAATTTCCTCGCCCATCACACCGGCGAGTTCCCCGACCTGTTCCGCATAGGCCTTGCGTGCTTGCTCCAAATCCTGTTC
>JAHEMX010000470.1 GCA_024643445.1 Desulfobulbaceae bacterium
TGCTGTCTCTTCTTCTCATTGAAGTGACGCGTCTGAGAAAACGGCTCGAAAAACTTGAGGCGAAACCTGGGGAAAATTCTTCGAACTCGAACAATCCGCCCTCATCGGACTCTCCGTATAAATCGAATATCCAGTTAAAGAGACTCGTGCTTGAAAAAATGGGGAGATTGGTCTAACGATAAAACTCTGGATTAGGCTTTGCGAAATCCTTCGACGTTCTAAAGTCAGGCCAACTCCCCAAAAAAAATGCGTGCAGGATAGCAAATCGGATTTTTTAACTATTCAAAATGTAAATATTATTATACCACTGAGTCCTCAATCTTGTCATCCACGAAGAGAGGCCTCATGGTTATCGGGAAAAATTTACCAGTTTTTATTACTGATTTTTTTGAAAAAATAGACGAAAGGATTAGAGCTCACAGCCCTGGCAACGGGCTATCAAAAACACAAAAATACTGGTTGTCTTTTTGTGTTTTAGCCACGTTGGCAACTCATTCGATATGCTGGGCAAAATTTGAGAAGGTCAGTTTGGGCAAGTACAAAAAGAACGCCCTGTCCTGGATGTTTCGTCACTCCAGAATCCCTTGGCCTTTACTCTTTCAAGTATCAGGAACTGTTATTATTACTTTGTACAGGATTACCAGTGGAGTTCTCAATATTGACGAGACGGACAATCATCGATCCAAAAGTACGAAAAAGATCTCATGGGTTCATAAACTCAAGGACAAGGCGACCGGTGGTTACGCTACGGGCCAATGCGTGGTGTTTCTTGTTCTCACCGCACCAAGCATTACCATTCCGGTTGGATTTAAATTTTACATGCCTGATCCAGCTGTTACTCAATGGAAAAAAAAGTACGACAAACTAAAAAAATTGGGGATTCCGGCAGCTCAACGACCCAAAAAACCGCCTAAAAATTCAAACTATCCTTCAAAAAATGAACTGGCGATTCAGCTTCTCAAGGAATTTAAGGAAAAATATCCTGATATCAAGGTGAATTGTATCAACGCAGACGCGTTATATGGTAATAAAAAATTCCTTAATGGTGCCGCATCTATCTATAAATCAACACAAGTTATCAGCCAGATAGGAAAAAACAGAAAAGTTCGTCACCGTGGCAAAGATATGAGCGTGCAAGAATATTTTTCCCGCAACTCTGGAGTACTCCAACAGATAAAAATTCGCGGGGACAAAGAAATAATGGCCACGATTGCCAGCGCACGCCTGTATGTATCCAGCCAAGGCGTTAAACGTTTTGTTGTTGCGTTAAAATACGAAGGTGAGGATGAATACCGCTACCTCGTCGCTGCCGATATGTCATGGAGGACAGAGGACATTGTAAATGCTTACACTCTAAGATGGCTTGTAGAGGTTTTTTTTCAGGACTGGAAGGCCAATGAAGGATGGGCGGCTTTGACCAAGCTGACAGGTGAAGAGGGGTCTCGCAACAGCTTGATCCTGAGCCTGCTGGTTGATCATCGCCTCCTCTTTCATCCGGAACAACTAGCCAGGATTAAGAACAAACTTCCCGCATCTACTGTTGGAACCCTACGGCGCCAGATTAGCATTGACAGTCTATTCATGTTCATACAAGAACTCCTGCAGTCGGAAAATCCAGCTAAGGCACTCGAACAGCTTGCTTCCGAGGTAAAAGAATCAATCATTTCTTTGGCTCCCTCGAAAAAGCATATGGTAGGCAGGGATCTTGGTCGGCTGGAAGCAAGTCCATCATTGCAGTACAGAGCTGCGGGGTGATCAAGTCAATTTAAGTTGTTGTAAAATTGAGGAAAATATGCCAAGATAAAAAAACTGGCTCATCGAGTGATAAGTTCTTTTGTCGCCGGACCGGCAGAAGGCTTGGCGTGACAAACAATCAGCAGCCGACGGAATTTCAGATCTTTATCAATGCCTGACGAGGTCATCGCCGCCTTGAGCCGCGCCTGGAATGCCCTATGGTGTATGCGCAGGATCGCCCGGATGCAGAAGTGTTCTTCACGGTCTCCCTCATCCTGATAGACCAGGCGCACACGGGCATGCAGGTACGGATAATTTTTAGTACCGCTGACCTGCACATTGATTGAGGCGTCAATGCGGCCAGGCGTTCTGTTTTCCGTCAGAAGCAGCCTGCAGGCGGTTTTCAGCAGACCGCCCAGCACCTCGTCTTCCTTTTCCTCATCAACAAGCTGAGCTGTCAGGGCTGCTGCTTTGAGTTCAAGAAAAAGCTTGTCCAATTCTCCGGTTACTGGAGGAGGAGGGTGCGGAACGATGACTGGCCATGCAGTGAGTTCTGAAACCTGCTGATTTCGAATGCATTGCTCCTGATAATTATAGCAGCATTTCAGGATTTCTCTCGGAAAAAGGTGCCTTGCATTCGAAAATGCCTCCGGCTTAAAAGGATACGTCGGGTATGGAGGCGTAAAGCCGGTTTTTTTATACGCCTGATGCAGCCGTACGGCAATCAGGCGTCCGGCGTATTCTTGTTTTCCTAAATTCCTCAAGGTCTTCGGCGCATAAAAACGCGCTGCATTCGTGCTCACTGTTTTGTTGGAGAGGATTTGCCAGGTTGCTTCAAGACAGGAGACAACAATCCTGGCCCTGGACCCTGCAGCGGACTGAACCAAGGTGCTCAGGCCGCCGGCTATGCCTTCGATAATTGCCTTGGACCGCTTCTGTTCATCAGCCGAATCCTCGCCCGGAGCGGTTCCTGACATAAGATGGTGCTCCATGACTACAGGGTCCATCTGGTCGAAGGCCAGCACAAACGGTTTCCTGAGGGACATCACCCAGCATAAGGCCTCCACTATGTCCATGGCGCGTTTCTTTTCCGTGGAAAAGCCGAAGGTTTTCTTGTCCGACGGTTCTATCCCTAAGCCCTGCAGCCAGCTGTATCCCAGGGTTGAAACAGCAAAGTCATCGGAGTTCATCAAGATAACAGCACGGACCGTGTCCTGATATTTCTGCGTCTGAAGTTTGAACTTTCCTCCCAATGAGTTGATAATATGATTGATGTATCTTATCAGCTCCTTTTTGCCCAGCTCGGCAAGTTTTTTCACCAGTACACGGCCTTCTGTTTTCTCGGTCTTTTTGACTAAAGATTTTATGATGGCTTCCAGGATTCCTTGATATTGCGGCATGCCCTGCATATTCGGCCTATGCAGGGAGTCTATAAATCCCAGCAGTGCGGTCTCCCAAAAGTCATTGACGCCGCTCATATCGACCATGATAAATCCCCAGTCCTTCCCGGCCAGTTCCTTTCTGACAGACTGCAGAAAATGCGTCTTGCCGGCACCTCCTTTTCCCAGGAGAATCCAGCCGAGAACTGATTGGTTCATCCCTCCTTTGAGATAAATATCATCGAGAAATTCCTTTTTAATATCACCGTTGATTTCAGGAACGTCATAGACAGGATCTTCCCAGAACATCTCCGTTTTAACAGTCCAGTTAAAATCGGCCTGCTTCAAGGCTGTTAAA
>JAHEMX010000471.1 GCA_024643445.1 Desulfobulbaceae bacterium
CAGGTGCTTCGGGGTGAACTTGCAGAGCGGTTGCGGGAGCTGGTACGCCAAGCTTGGAAGCGATTTGAAATTCAAATATTACAAGGTGTAGTTAGCAAGGACCATTTGCGCATACTTGTTTCGGCTTGGCCAATTCTCCGAAGAAACATTCTCGGAGACATCCTTTTAAAATCTTTATGTGGATGTGCCTATTCACAGAAGCTCGGATTCTTCGAGGATTTCCGTTTGCTCCCAGGGATGGGAATTACTCGTCATAGACATCGGTTCACCTCTAGTCGTTAAATAACCTAACTAAGGTATCCGGTTCAAATGGGGATCACGACAAAGACGGTATTGCCTCGTGAGGCAAAGAGACTCTAATGTTTTTGCGGGTGTGAAAATTCTTTAAGATGCGGGATTAACTGTTCCAATGGCAATCATGAACAGCTTGGTACATCTGCGATTTATGACTATTCCTGCCAAGGTTAGGTCCTTACTAAATTCTGGCGGAGGAGCAGGGATTCGAACCCTGGGTGGAAGTTTCCTCCCACAACGGTTTTCGAGACCGTCCCGTTCAGCCGCTCCGGCACTCCTCCGTAGGATGCTATTCATACCCGCACTTTTATCCTGTTGCAAGACAGAACATCAGGCACCGTTCATTAACAGATGAAAAAATGCAGGAAGGACAATGGACCGGGCGCACGGGGCTGAATGATACATCCGGCTTTCACGACAAACCCGCTGTTACGACGCAGCCCGCCTGGCATGTTCCTCAAGGCCCAGTTCAATGAGCCGCTCCAGCAACGCCGGGTAATCAAGACCATGAGCCTTGGCGGACTGGGGCAGCAGGCTGGTCTGCGTCATTCCCGGGATGGTATTGGTTTCCAGCATATAGATGGTATTGTCTGCGGCGATGATCATATCGCTACGCGAATAACCGGAGAGCTGCAGGACCTTATGGGCCCTGACGCCGTAATCCTGGGCGATGACTCTCTGGGCATCGTCGATTTCGGCCGGGCAGATCTCTTTTGATGCCCCGGGCAGGTACTTGGCGTTATAATCAAAAAACTCGTACCCTTCTCCCGGCACGATCTCGATGACCGGCATGGCAACCGGGTCGTCATTGCCAAGAACCGATACGGTGATTTCCCGTCCCTTGATATAGCGCTCGAGCATGACCCGGTGATCATTTTTCAGGGCATGCGCAATACCCGTCCTCGCCTGCTCACGACTGCGGGCGATAGTCAGGCCAAGGCTCGATCCATCGCGCACCGGCTTGATGACCAGCGGCAGTCCCAGCTCAGCAATATACTGGTCGTACTCCTTCTCGTTCGCACGGCTGACAACACGCCAGTCGGCAACGGGGATTCCTTCCATCCGGTAGAGCACCTTGGCCAGGTTCTTGTCCATGGCGACAGCGCTGCCGAGGATACCGGCGCCCTGGTAAGGGATATCGAGCAGGTCGAGCATCCCCTGCACGGAGCCGTCCTCGCCAAAAAGCCCGTGCAGGAGAATGAAGGCAAAATCGATGGACGCGCTGTCATGCACGAGGCGTTCGAGATCGTGGGCCGGATCATATTTCCTGATTGAGTACTTATCGGGGTTCAGCGCCTTTTCGAAGATTGCCGCTCCATTCAGGGAGACCTCGCGCTCCCCTGATTTCCCGCCAGCCAGCAGGGCAATTCGCATTTTTCCGGTATCTGTCACGGCGTCACCTTTATCGTTGGGGTTTCCTGTCTTAATGTGGTCTCACTCGGGTGTTTGATGTGGCACCCTGGACGCTTCTCGGTTATTCTGGTCCCTCTTGAAGCCGTCGAGCAACTACTAAATATCCTAAAACGAAATCCTTATGTCTGCAATACCTTCTCATTTTATTACCGAATTAGCCGCCATCGTCGGTTCATCGCACTGCACCACGCGGCGCGAAGATCTCCATTGCTACAGCTATGACGGCACCGCCAGGCCATATCTGCCCGCTGTTGTCGTCTTCCCCGAAAATACCGGGGAAGTCAGCAGGATCATGAAACTGGCCTCCACCTATGGTGTCCCGGTGATCCCCCGGGGCGCCGGCACCGGCATGACCGGGGGCGTCGTTCCGCTGCAGGGCGGGGTGGTCATGCCGCTCACCCGGATGAACCGGATCATCGAGATCGACACCGATAACCATATTGCCGTTGTCGAACCCGGTGTTGTAACCGGGGATCTGCAGAACGCCGTCCGCCACCACGGTTTTTTCTACCCCCCCGACCCGGCAAGCCTGAAGTACTGCACCATCGGCGGTAACGCGGCCGAGTGCGCCGGGGGACCGTCCGCCGTGAAGTATGGCGTGACAAAAGATTATATTATGGGGCTCGAAGTAGTCCTGCCCTCGGGCGAGATCATCACCACCGGCGCCCGGACGGAAAAGAGCGTTACCGGTTATGACCTGAACCGTCTTTTTATCGGTTCCGAGGGGACGCTCGGCATCATTACCAGGCTGATCCTCCGGCTGCTGCCGCTGCCGCCGCACAAGGAAACCTTCCTGCTCACCTCGACCTCGCTGAAACGGGCAACGGAGATGGTCTCGGAAATTCTCTCCGCCTCCATCAAACCGTGCACCCTTGAATACATGGATAAAACCACCATCGGGGTAGTCTCGGGATACATGGAAGATCCGCCGCCGAAAGGCACCGAGGCCCTGCTGATCGTGGAAATCGACGGGGAAAAGTCGATCGTTGCCGAGCAGGTCGGGCGGCTGCGCGCGCTGCTGCAAGACCAGCCGGAATTTACCGTCCGGCAGGCCGGCAATACCCGGGAAATCGACGAAATCTGGCAGGCCCGCCGGGCCATATCCCCTTCAGTCCTGAAGCTCAGGCCGAACAAGATCAGCGAGGATGTCGCCGTACCGCGCTCGCGTATCCCGGAACTGGTTGCCTTTACCGAAACGCTGGCCAAGGAGCTCGACCTGATCATCCTGACCTTCGGGCATGCCGGAGACGGGAATATCCATGTCAATATCATGCTAGACCGGTCCATACCGGAAGAAGCCGAGCATGGCATTATGGCCAAGGACCGGCTCTTCCGGGAGGCGATCAGGCTCGGGGGAACGCTGTCCGGCGAGCATGGCATCGGTTTCAGCAAAGCACCCTATATGGGCTACGAACTGAACGAGGCCACCCTTTCGGTCATGAAACAGATCAAATCTCTTTTTGATCCGAAAAACATCCTTAATCCCGGAAAGATATTCCCGCCATCAGGGGTGTAAAGGAGTCACGGGGCGGCTGGGTATCTGAAATATTGTTTGACAGGAACAAGACATCGTTTTATATAGAGAGATTGTCGTTATAAAATTCACAGCCTTCCGGGCTTTATAAATCAGGTGAACATAACACCATACGGAGAATCAAATGATTGAGGTTGAAGTAAGAGGTGATCTCGAATTTGCCATCAGACAGTTAAAGAAAAAGCTCCAGATTGATGGAATCAAGAGGGAATTAAAGCGTCGTGA
>JAHEMX010000472.1 GCA_024643445.1 Desulfobulbaceae bacterium
GAAAAAACAGGTCCTCCCGGAATCGGCCATTTTTGATTTCCGTGGCAAGGTCGCGATTGGAGGCGCTGATCAGGCGCAGGTCATATTTCATCAGTTTGTTGCTGCCAAGACGGCTCCCCTCGCCTTCCTGGACGGCTCTGAGAATTTTCGGCTGAATGACGAGCGGCATCTCGCCAATTTCATCAAGAAACAAGGTGCCGCCGCTGGCCTCCTCGAAGAGACCGCGGCGGGGATGGTCAGCACCGGTAAAAGCTCCCTTCTCGTGGCCGAAAAACTCGCTTTCGACAAGATTCTCAGGAATGCAGGCGCAGTTTACCGGGACAAAGGGTTTATCAGCCCTATCTCCTGATTCATGGATCAACCGGGCCACCAGTTCCTTGCCAGTGCCATTCTCTCCCTGTATCAGGACATTGACCGGCGTGCTGCTGACGACACGGACGAGTTGAAGTATTTCATGCATGGCCGGACTTTCAGCAATAATACGGGTTCCGCCGGCAGTAAACTGCTCAAGCCGATTGACCTCTTTGCCGATAAATGAGGCGATGGTCAGAATCTCCTGGTTAAGAATGGCTGAATCGATGGTAAGGGAGAGAAAATGCGCTATCTCGTCCAGTCTTCTCAGGTCTTCGGCGGTGAAAAGGCCATTATCGAGTTTATTCAAAAGCTGGATGGCGCCGGAAATGGTTTCACTACCGCTGCTTCTGATCGGGGAACAGATAAGGTTACGGCTGACAAAACCTGTCTGTTCATCTACATCCGAGTGAAAACCATGATACTCGCCAAGTTTATTTTCTACGATACTCTCTCCCGAGCGGATGACCTGGCCTACGATACTGCCCTCCAGCGGAGGCTCGATGCTTTGTTCCTCAAGGCCGGTACCGAAAATTGACCATATTTTTTTACTGCCCTGCTCCATCATAAAAATGGTACACCGTTCTGCACGCATTAATTCCGGCAGGATCCGGGAATAAAAGGCTATGAAGGCCTTGTAATCATCGGTCGTCCATGATCCGCTCACCCGTGCAAGTCGTTGCCGCAGCAGTGCGAGGTGTTTTTTTGAGAAACGCGGGGATGTCAGCGGTTCATAGGTTTCCGGAAACATTGTTTACATATCCTTTAATTGAAAAATTTCTTACTAACTAATTTCACGCGTAAATTTTCAATACGCACACATTGTTTGCATAGTATACCGAAACGATATGAACATGTCAAAAAAGTCTAAATGACTGAAACCGGTATTGATTTAAGCAAATAGAGTTGTTTATTCAGTGTGTTAGCAGGGAAAGAACTATCCCCGATGAATCCTGAGAACAAAGAAGGACATGATTTTTTCGTCTCATATACGACAACATCGTTTCCGTTTCCCGTGCTTTGTTCCCGTTTTCTTGTTGCCAATGGCGTCAATGATCGTTCCTGTTGACGCTGCGACCTCTGAGGAACAAAGAGAGACTACCTGTCTTATCAGCTAGATAGGGAGAAAGGCCAGAAAATATTCGTTTTTGGAGGTTCAGCAGATTCGACTGGCATGGAAGGTGCAAATATAAACGTGTACCAGTTACCGGACGATTGAAACAGGGAGTATCGAGGTGATGCAGCAAGAATCAGCCGTCAAAGAGTCGCCCAAAAATCTGCAGCTTCGCCAGATAGGACGCGGCTTCATCGTCTGCCGGAAAAACCCTTTGATGGGACACCAGCTGACAAACGGTTATCTCGACCAGCATGACAAGATATACGTTCTGGTAAACAACAATTTTGAACCATTGGGTGACTGCCAGCGTTTTCTGGTTGTTGCCTAGGATAGTAGAATCATAATCGGAACCACTTACCAGGAAGATAAGCGGTTCCAGTACCTGCCCCTGAATTTTCCACCCGGAAATCCAGGGTGCGACAAGCCCCCCGGGGACGTGGAGTGTAAGTTTCACCAGCTGTCAATGTCTGTACGCCGTCTGAAAGCACCCTTTTATTGGATCCAGCAACGCTGGTCCAACAAACACCACCTGTATCTGTACCCACTCCACGTCCCCACCCCCCCCAATCAGGGGGGTGGAAATTCCAGCACAAAAACAGTTCCACCGGCGGTTATCCAATACCGGCACCGATCACTTATCAGATGACTCCCCGTCACCATTCACCGTCACACAACCCGTTCCGGCAACCGTCACCCCTCGCGATTTAAACAGGATCTCCAGCTCGAGAAGTTCATCATCAAGCACGTCTTCAACCGTTTCCGGCAAGGTATCGGGGGTGCTGTAATATTCTTCTCGCAATTCCGTCAGTTTGTCTTGTCCCATGGTGGTTCCTCTTCTTTTAAACTGATCCTCTATTGATGCCTACCGGAATAACGGCATTCATGACGGGGCCTGACCACCCACCAGCGAACAGACCATTTGCACCGCCTTATCCATCTTAACCCTGTTCATATTGAAGACCATGTGGTAGAGATTGGCCTGCTCGTAATCGGTCCGGGCAAAAGAACGATAGAGAGTCGACCTGCGTTTATCCTGCTTCTCCACAACAATTTGAGCCTGTTTACGATCAAGATGGTAACGATCCGAAATGAAGGCCAGCCGATGTTCCATGTCTGCTATCATAAGAAAATGATAGATATCAGGCTGATGCCCAAGGATGTACTGACCACCGCGGCCGATAATCACAACATTACCCTGTGCGGCAATGCGGGGAATTACCCGGTGCAGCAGAGCGATATAAAGATCGCCGTCGATATAACCCGGATTTTGTTCCATGGCTACTTCCAGATAGCCTTTCCGGAAAGGTCCCAATCTGGCCATCATCCTCGACACAAATCCCTCGCTGCCCGCCTCCCTGGCGACGGAATCCACCCAGTCGGGTGAAACATTCGCCTCTTGGGCAATCATCTCCACTATTTGCTCATCAATCAGGGTATAACCAAGCTTATCCGCTACAAAACTCCCCAATGTCTTCCCGCCGGCACCGAACTGCCTGGCTATGGTAATTACCGCCATAAGCTACCTCCTATGCACGAATGCATCGCACGCTTGTTGTCGGAGCACTGATCAGTCAGCTAAGCCGGAAGAACTGTTCACACGAACGTGTCAACATCACCTCCCGCGATGATACATCCTTGATAAGAAAACGTTTTTTGAGATATTGCTAAAAAATGAGCAACCTGCGCCAGGCCGACCTCATCAGATGACAATCCTAACGTAATGCCGCCATCCGGTCAACCAGAGAGAGCACCTCCTCACCGGTTCAAGAAGGGATAAGGGGCATTACAGCCTGTCTTCTAATGAGCAAAATCAGTTTCAGCCAGCGGCAATGTAATGGGCAGGGACGTATGGCTACGCCGGGTACTTTTCCTCAAGCGGTTAGGCGCGCAGACGACTTCGAAACATCTCCTCCGCTTGAACCTGGATCATTCGTGCGCTGTCGTTCACTGGCGTTTTCCAGTATTTGACGATTCGTTCGGCAATGCGCCGGAT
>JAHEMX010000473.1 GCA_024643445.1 Desulfobulbaceae bacterium
AGCAGCATTTCCGTCTGCCATTCATCAATCAGTGCCTCGCTGCGGCCGCCCAGGATCTCCATGAACTTCTCCTGTCCGCGCTCACAAAGCAGCTTTTGCGCCGAGACAAACTCGGGGCTGCCCATTCCCTCTGAACATTCACTGGCGATAATAATGGTTCCGCCCGGCTCAAGAATATCGAGCGGTCCGACCATTCCCTTGACGGTCTGGTAATAGGTTTTGTCGAGCGGGTAGCCGCCGGCCGAAGTGACAATGGTCTTGAATTTCCGGCCGACATCGACCTCGGCGTAGTGCCGCATGAATTCAACCGCCGCGAGATGACTTTCCTCTATGGCGCCGAACGTCACCCGGCCAAGCCTTCTCTTGTCGTCAATAGCCACATTGATCGCGTAGATGTCTCCAATTCTCCGGATGATCTCGATCTGGGCCTCGTGCAGCGGGTTGCCGTTGATCACGCAATTGGCGGAGTTCGCGTGTTCAAGGATGTGAGCGGTGTGAAATTTCAGGATGGTGTCCTGGTAGGCAACGCCGGGAGCTACCACCTTTCGGCCGCCCGAATAACCGGCCATGAAATGCGGTTCAACCAGGCCGGTCACGATGCGCAGGTCAGCTTTGTAGAAGCGCCGGTCTATGCCGATCGGGATGTTCTGTGAAGTAAAGCCGAGATCGACGTGCGCTTGACGGTCCCTGGCGAAGTGGTTTTCAACGCGGACCGAGTTGAAAATTTCATCATTGCCGATCAGCTCCCGGAGTTCCTCGCCCTCGTTTGGTCGATGCAGTCCGGTGGCAACCAGAATCCGTATATTTTTCCTGGCGATGCCGTTTTGCTCGAGGGTCGCAATAAGCGGGGGAAGAATGGTTCCGTTTGGTACCGGGCGGGTGATGTCGCAGATCAGGATACAGGCATCTCTTTTGCTCCGGGCGATTTCCGCCAGGCTGGAACTGCCGATAGGATTGGCAAAGGCATCCCTGATCGCCTGCTGCGGATCGGCAACGATCGGCATCGGATGTTTTTCTATAACCTCCACGAGCGTGTGTTCAGGGAGTGTTACGCTGAGTTCATTCCTGCCGTATAAGAGTTTTGTTTCCATATTCCATTATCTGTTATGGTGATTCTTGCGTTAGTGCGGGTGCTATTGTATCAGGGAGTCAGGATTGCTGCAATCAGCCTTTCGCTGGTCGACAGCAGGTGCGCCCGCAAGGCTTGCTGCGCCCGCCGGATCGCACTCTTTGAAGGTCCTGTCGCCGATCATGCTGGTTATTTGATCGGCAATCAGGTTTTCCAGCCGTTTGCGCTTGATCTGGAAAACGTGTTTATCCATGAACAAAGTGTGGGTGGTGAGGAAAAGAGCTGTTCATATTCACCACCTGATTTCCGTGCTTCATTTGGTTATTCTCTCGCGGCATGAAGCACTGTCGGCAGGTGTTGACGATACTGATCTTGCGGGTTATTCTGTTGACATGGTGTTGAAAGTGCAATAGAAAATCGTAAATATCGGATGTTCTGCTTATCTGATGCTTTGCCAATGTAGGATACTCCCATCAACCATGCAATCCTCTTGTTTGTCGGTTGCAGAAACCAGGAAGAGACAGCCCATGCCTAAATTTAACGCAAACCTGACCATGCTTTTTACCGAAGTTCCTTTTTTAGAGCGTTTTTCACTCGCTGCCCAGAATGGCTTTGAGGGTGTTGAGTACCTGTTTCCCTATGAATGGCCGGCTGAAAAGCTTGCCGAGTCTCTGGCAAGGAATAATCTCAAGCAGGTATTGCATAACCTGCCGGCCGGCAACTGGGGGGGAGGTGAGCGTGGCATTGCCTGTCTTCCCGGTCGTGAAGGCGAGTTCCAGGATGGTGTGGCCAAAGGTCTTGCCTATGCCACCGCCTTGAACTGTCCGGCCCTGAATTGCCTGGTGGGACTCACCCCTGAGGGTGTGGATGCTGAACTGGTCGAAAAAACGCTGGTGGAAAATCTGCGTTTTGCGGCGGATGCCCTGGCCAAAGCCGGGAAGAACTTGCTTGTCGAGGCGCTTAACAGCAAGGACATGCCCGGGTTTCATCTGGTAAGCTCTCAGGCTACCATGCAGTTGATCAAAAAAGTTGCCCGCCCCAATGTATTATTTCAATACGATATCTATCATATGCAGCGGATGGAGGGAGATCTGATCAACACCATTAATGGTCTGGCGGGCAGCATCGGGCACATACAGCTTGCCGACAACCCGGGGCGGCATGAGCCGGGCAGCGGGGAAATTCATTTCGGTAATCTTTTCAAGGCAATCGATGCTTCCGGTTACCAGGGCTGGATCGGTTGTGAGTATATACCTGCCGGTGATACCGCGGCGGGACTGGGCTGGCTGAAGAATTATCGATGGTAGCGGGCCCCGGGTAAAAAACAGGATCTCAAGGCAGCAAAACCGGCACAGGGACCCGGCCGATCTGCGGTGACTTTTGTCCGGCCGTTTTTGGTCCGGCAACCATTTCAATTATCCTGGGTGCCGGTCGGAGACAGCTCAATTTCCGACCGGCACCCAGGCCTGCCTCTTTTACTCCTGGTGGTCAAGGGCGATAGAAAAGCGGTTGATGAGAGAGGCCATCGAATCATGACCTTCACCTATCATCCCTGAGATGATCTCCTGCTGCACCCTTTTCTGGTCCGGTCCCAGATATTCCAGCATCGATTTACCGGCAACCCGGGCCAGCAGACAGGCCAGGGTATGCTTCACGCAGAAAGGCTCCAGTTCAGCTGCCCACGGTTCATCCTGTGTCTGGCTGAAATAGGTCTGCCAGTAAAGCTGGGCAGTGGCAATGAAGGCACTTCGCAGTCCGGCACGGTAGTGTGCTTTGCTGAGGAAGTGGGCCATGGAAAAACCGATATCAAAGGCTGGATCGCCAAAATGAATAACTTCATGGTCAAGAAGAACCAGCCGACTGTTGTGGATAAGGACATTTTTCGGGCTGTAATCTCCATGCACCAGGGTCAGCTTTCTCGCCCTGGTCTGCCGCATCAGCGTCAACAGGAAATCGGCTGACTCCGTTACCCGGCTGGCCGCATATCCGTAATAGGGGGCGAGCCGGAGGCTTTCAAAGAAAGAGGTGTCAGCAAAGATCGGTGCAAGCTGATCCCGGTGAAAAAATGAATGGCGATGAATGGCGGCCAGCAGGTTGGCAAAATCACTGGCGTGATTTGCCTGGGGCGGCTGTTCGAGCAGCAGCGTCTTGTAATTGACATGAGGACTGGCCACGGCCTCCATGATGAGAATATGCTCCTGGTCATCTTCAAAAACAAACCCGGGTACCGCCTCCTGCCCAACCAGTATTGCCAGCCACCGCAGACCATTTGCTTCGTGGTGAATACGCTGCGGATCTGAAAACCAGTCCGCCTCGACACGAAGTTTTTCCAGGGCCTGCTTGATGACCCATTGTCCGGATCGGCCATGCTCAACGAGTACCGTCCGG
>JAHEMX010000474.1 GCA_024643445.1 Desulfobulbaceae bacterium
ACGAAAGTATACCCTCCTTGGCATGGATGATCTTTTTATCGATTTCGCCGGCGTTCGCAACCAGAACCATCCCGTCCGAAACGCGATCAAGGGCTTGATCACAGGTCACAACCTACAACTAGAATTGAGGAACGGGCATCTCGAGCTTGTCGACAGCCAAGGTGTTTCTGTTGCCCGTTTGTCAACCCAGGCAAAAGCAAAGTGGGAGGCCCAGCATAAAGACGTACAAGAGGCACGCGTTCTTGCAATTGTTCGTCGGTATATAACGGGTATCCAGGACGATCAATTTCGTCAAAGCTGTGAGGGGGATGCCTGGGAATTAACAATCGTTGAGTTAGTTACTTGATGCGCTAACGCTTCCCACTCAGACGAACTTCCTGAAGCCATTCTGCATAACCGGGACGTGTCTTCCTGAACAGGGACGATTCAGGCAGGTGTACCCCGAGGCTTGGCAATGCGAGCTTTACTGTTTGAAAAATAGAACAAATGACGATACATTACTAGATTAGCCGACCTTTTAAATACTTGAAGGGGGGGAGTGTGCTCATTCAGGTAGCTGCTGTCGTGTAATTTCAGTGCGCAGTCATTTCACCTGCACGCTCAAATCATCTGGCCCGGCTCCCAGCGTGCAATTGAATGAACTGCTGACGACATTTCTCGTTCATCTGGGGCCGTTCAATGGCTCACATAACTCTTTGCTCAACGGGATCATGAAAAGAACCATGATGAATCGCTCTGCTGGTGAAAAAACTCTGTCGCTCCCTGTCGGTGCAGTTTTTCCTCGTATCTTATCCTCGATGAGCAAACTGCTCGCCTTCAGTTACCTGCTCATGTTCATGGCAGGTTGCGCTTCCTATGGGGTAATTGATAATCACCCGCTGACCGATCGGGTGCCCGCGGAAGCGTACACCTTTATGGGACATGCGGCCAAGTCCAGAGGGAACAGCGAAATATTGCTGGTACTCTCCTTTTCAGGAGGCGGGACACGGGCGGCGGCCTTGGCATATGGGGTTTTGCAGGAACTTCGCGACACCACGGTAACGCTCCAAAGCGGCCCAACCAGGTTGCTGGATGAAGTAGACACGATCAGTTCCGTTTCGGGCGGGAGTTTTACCTCGGCTTATTACGGTCTTTACGGTGAAGACACCTTCAACACCTTTGAAGACGTATTTCTGAGGAAAAACGTGCAAAGTCCGCTCATCAGCTCACTTTTCAATCCATTCAATTGGTTTAGAAACGAAGGACGAATGGAGACAGCGGTACAATACTATCAGGAAAATATCTTTCATGATGCCACATACGCCGACCTGATGGTCCCCGGTCGCCCTTTGATTGTGATTAATGCCTCCGATCTTGCCTACGGCATCCGCTTTTCTTTCACTCAGGAGTATTTTGATCTCCTCTGCTCTGATCTCACCGACTATCCGGTTGCCAGAGCGGTTGCTGCTTCTTCTGCGGTGCCTGTCGTTTTCAACCCGATTGTTGTCGAAAACTATTCCGGATGCGGCAAAGGACATCCTGATTGGCTGAAGAAAATTTACCGGCAGGCTTCTATCCATAAAAATGAGGAATTGCTCACCTTGGTCAGCGGGTTGGAATCTTATTCAGACAAGGAGCAACGGAAATATATCCATTTTGTCGATGGCGGGATTACCGACAATATGGGCCTTCGTGCCTACTATGACGTTGTATCGCTGTTTGGCGGCGTTGATTCCTATTTCAAACTGAACAGGCTAGAGAGACAGAGCAGGTGGGTTTTGATCTCCGTAGATGCATCTACTACCCCGATCTATGACATGGGCAAAACAAACGAGAGCCCGTCTTTTTCACAAACCATCAGTGCGATGTCCGGAGTTCAATTGCATCGCTATAATGTCGCAAGTCTCGCTTTGCTTGAAACCGCATTGTCTGAATGGACGGAGGAAGTCTCTAAACCCGAAAATCCGGTGATATCGTATTTTATAGAAGTCAGTTTAGATGCAATCCAGGATCCATCCAAAAGGCAGTTTTTCAACACGATTCCGACCTCATTTTCTCTGAATGACGAGCAAGTCGATAAATTAATCGATGCCGGGCGCCAGTTGCTCAGGCAAAATCCTGATTTTAAACGACTGCTGTCTGATATCCGAGAATCATCATGACCACCCGCTCAAGAAAACTGTCCGGGTATTTTCAGGGGAATAGGCCTGATATTGAGAATATTGACAATTTTCATCTCGCACCGTCCAAACTCAACCCACCGGCTCTGAACAGCCGGTGGGTCGTTCGTCCCCGTCTGCTTGCTGCCCTGGATAGCGGCTTGAAGAGGAAACTGACGCTCGTTTCAGCCCCTGCCGGATATGGCAAGACAACGGTTGTCGTTCAATGGCTGCATAGCATTAGCAGCCCATCCGTATGGCTTTCCCTGGATGAATATGACAGTGACCCTGATCGTTTCCTCAGGTATGTGGTAGCCTCGATCCATACCGTTTTTCCCCAATTCGGCGGCCGACTCAATTCCCTGCTACCATCCCCGATGCTGCCACCAACAGAATACCTGGCAGACACGCTGATAGCTGACCTGGCTGCCATGGCAAAACCGTTGGTGCTGGTTTTCGACGACTTTCATTCCATTGGATCGGAACCGGTGAAACTGGTAGAACGCCTCATCCAATATCTGCCGAATAAAATCCATATTGTCATCGTAACCAGGGTGGCCCCTCTTCTCCCCTTGGTTAAGTGGCGTGCCAGGGGGTGGAGTACTGAGATTGGTACCGCTGATCTGCGCTTTTACCGGGAAGAGGCACACGCCTATTTTTCCTCACACTTTGCAGGTCAACTGTCCGATGCTGCCATTGAGCAGGTTACCGATCAGGCAGAGGGGTGGGTGACAGGCTTGCAACTGGCTAGATACTCTCTGGCTAATGCGGTTGACCCGGAAACATGGGCCAGGAACGCTCACAGCAATGACCGGGTTGTCATCGATTTTCTGATGGACGAGGTGTTCGTCGGGCAAACGGATGCTGTCAAACATTTCCTTTTGATCACCTCCGTGCTTAAAAGTTTCTGCGCGCCGCTTGGCGACAATCTTCTGGAAGCAGGAGGTCGTTCCCGCGACAGCGGGAGCATCATCGCCTTTCTCGAAAAAGAGAATTTGTTTCTGGTCCCTCTCGACAGCGAGGGCACTTGGTATCGATATCATTATCTGTTTCAACTATTCCTGACCAGGCAGATGAAGACAACGCTGCCCCAGAGCCTGCAAAGAAAGATTCACCTGCACGCAGGAGAATGGTTTGCCGAGCAGGGATATATCGACGAGGGACTGAACCATCTCATTATCGCAGGAGATCTGGATGGAGCAGCCGAGCTTATTGGGGCGAATATGCATGCCGCTGTCGATCAAGACAATCACCGCCGAATTCTCAACCAGTGGCTGGAAATGTTTCCTGACGATGCAGAAAGAAATCGGCCGACACTT
>JAHEMX010000475.1 GCA_024643445.1 Desulfobulbaceae bacterium
CTGGGTGCGAAACAAGAAGAAGCTTCTCGCCATGAAAGTTAATGCGGACACAGCGGAACTCTACCTCAATAACCCGAATTTTTCCCCAGCCCTGCAAACGGTGATGGTCGAGGCACTGGAGAGCATGAATGGCGTAAGTAACCGGGAACTTTTTATCAAAGTATCTCTCCAGGCGAGTGACCCCGATATTGCCCGCACCATTACTGAAATCACCACGATGACTGCTGGCTACAATAAAAATATCAGTGCGTTAGAGACTCTTTCCCCGGTGGGGAGATTTCTGTATGCAACAGCCAAGAACGGCAATGTTGTTATGATATTTCCTGCAGATCATGTCCTTTACACTGAGAGAGTTGCTGACATTGCGAACTGGCTGGTCGAGCCGAAAGCGAACAAGGCCACGAAAACAAAAGACTTTGAACTGTGGATTTTTGGTGATTTCAGTAAAAGAGCACAGACAGAACTCGAGACAACTGGTTGGCAATTACACCCGGGATCACAAAACAATTTATTTCCGAAGCAAGAATGAATCTTGAATGGAGAGAATGAATCACGGCGTAAGATTTACCAAAACTGGTTGAGTGGCAGGTTACAACCATAAATTGTTTTACTGAGATCAGCGTTTGGTGGCGCAGGATAGATGAATTCAAAACACCAAATATTTACCGAAGAAGAATTCGAAAAAGCGTTTCTGCTAAGCGTTCAACCCGTTTTAGTTGAATATACTGCTACCTGGAGTGGGGCTTGACACATTATGAGGCCGGTCATAGATAAACTAATGAGTGACTACCATGATCGAATCAAATTTTGTGTGATCGATTGTGAGGAATGAAACGAGATAGTCAAAAACTATGGTGTCCTTCAGCAGCCAACCTTTCAGCTATTTCTTGATGGTGAATGAGTTGATCATATTACGGGAGCAGTATCGTGCCGGGAATTGTCGGAAAATTTGAATCTGTTGCTGGAGGAATGGGAGAAGACAAATCGTAAATGAATGGACATAAAGCTGTCGTAAACCTGTTAGCCACAGGCGGGCATTCAGGAGGACAAACGATTGGATCTATGTTTGGTCGTTTGACTGCTTAATATGCATGAACAGACGTTGGGAGACCGTTACCAGACGAATAATTTAACCAAAAGAGGTGAAAAAATGGAACAAAAATGGAGGCCCTCAGAAAAAGATATTTTCTGGGGATGGCGAAAATCCAGGAAATTCCTGACAACACTTGGTATCGCTGGAATCATGATGCTTGCAGTACATGGTCTGCCAAGCCTGGCAAAGGCTGCACCTGGGGAGGCCAAGAAGCCCAATATCGTTATTATCTGGGGTGACGATGTCGGTTACTGGAACATCAGCGCCTACAACCAGGGGATGATGGGCTACAAAACGCCGAACATTGACAGTATCGCCAAGCAAGGTGCCCTGTTTACCGACTGGTATGGGCAGCAGAGCTGCACCGCCGGTCGGGCTGCATTCCTCACCGGCCAGAGCCCCTTCCGTACCGGCCTGCTAAAAGTGGGTTTACCCGGAGCCCCTGAAGGGTTGTCTGAAAAGGATCCGACCCTTGCTGACCTGCTCAAAAACCACGGGTATATGACCGCCCAGTTCGGCAAAAACCACCTCGGCGACCTGGATACCCATCTTCCGACCAATCATGGTTTCGACGAGTTCTTCGGCAACCTCTACCACTTGAACGCCGAAGAAGAACCGGAGAATGTAGACTATCCAAAAAATCCTGAGTTCAAGAAGAAATTTGGCCCGCGCGGCGTCATCCACAGCTTTGCCGACGGCAAAGTGGAGGATACCGGACCGCTGACCAGAAAGCGCATGGAAACCATCGACGAGGAAGTTACCGCCAAGGCGCTGGACTTCCTGGATCGCGCCAAGAAAGCCGACAAACCGTTTTTTCTCTGGTGGAACTCGAGCCGCATGCACATCTGGACCCATCTGAAAAAAGAATCACAAGGCGTCACTGGCTTAGGTGTTTATCCTGATGGCATGGTCGAACACGACGGTCATGTTGGTCAGGTGCTTGCCAAGCTGAAAGAACTCGGTCTCGATGAGAACACCATCGTCATGTATTCAACCGATAACGGCGCTGAAGCCTTCAGTTGGCCGGACGGCGGGACCATCCCGTTCCGGAATGAGAAGAACTCCAACTGGGAGGGCGGCTATCGTGTTCCCGCTTTTATCAAATGGCCTGGAGTTATTAAGCCGGGAACCCAGATTAATGACATCATGTCCCATGAAGATCTGCTTCCCACCCTGATGGCCGCTGCCGGTGAACCGGATGTCAAAGAGAAGCTCCTGAAGGGTTATAAAGCCAATGGCAGGGATTTCAAGGTCCATCTCGACGGCTACAACATGATGCCGTTTTGGTCTGGTGAAACCGACAAATCACCTCGTCACGAATTCTTCTACTGGACCGATGACGGTGAGGTGTGTGGTCTGCGCTATGATCAATGGAAACTTGTGTTTATGGAGCAACGCGGTCATGGTTTCGATGTCTGGCAGGAACCGATGGTCACTCTGCGTATGCCGAAACTCTTTAACCTTCGTACCGATCCGTTTGAGCGAGCCGACCATGAGGCTATAGGCTACAGCAGATGGCGTGTCGATCGTGCGTATTTGTTGCTTCCGGGAGCCTCCTATGTTGGCCAGCATCTGGCCACCTACAAGGACTTCCCTCCTCGCCAGAAACCAGGCAGTTTTAATCTGAGTGAGGTGCTGTCAAAACTTCAGAGCAACGCAGCTCAATAAGATGTCTATCTGATGTTATCTGACCAAGGACCAGCCTCTTGTTTACAGGGCTGGTCCTGTTTTCTTGAATAACACATCCCAGACACAACTTCATAATGAATACTCGAGAATCCTTTGAACACATTGCCAAAGCAATGAATGCGGCAATTATCGGCCAGGAAACAGTGGTTGAGCGGTTGCTCATAGCTTTTCTTGCCGATGGACATGTCCTTATGGAAGGGCTGCCGGGAGTGGCCAAGACCCGATCGATCAAGACGCTCGGTAAGCTTGTGGAAAGTGAGTTCAGCCGGGTACAGTTCACTCCGGATCTGCTGCCTTCAGATGTAACCGGTTCTGAAATTTATAGGGAACAGACTGGCAGCTTCGATTTTCAGCCTGGACCGATTTTCGGCAATCTGGTCCTTGCCGATGAGATAAATCGTGCCCCGGCAAAAGTCCAGGCTGCACTGCTGGAAGCGATGGAAGAACGGCAGGTTACCGTTACCGGCACTACTCACAAACTGCCTGAGCTTTTCCTTGTCCTTGCCACCCAGAACCCGATTGAGCAGGAAGGTACGTATCCTCTGCCAGAGGCGCAGATGGACCGTTTTCTCCTTTATGTCAATGTCCCCTACCCTCCTCAGGAAAATGAAGCAGCCATCCTCCGTCTGGTTCGCGGTGAACGATCAGGAAATGCTGCCGAACCACCG
>JAHEMX010000045.1 GCA_024643445.1 Desulfobulbaceae bacterium
CCCGGCAAGAATCTTCACCCGGGCTATCATGGCATTCTTGATATTGAGGGGCAGGTTCATTGATTTGAAGAGTGAGCCGTCCTTACGATATCTGACCTGCATGCTTTTCTCGTAAGGCTCTACATGAATATCCGAGACACCATCTTGAACCGCCTTGACAAGAATACCGTTCACCAGTTTGATAATAGGCGCATCCGATGCGGCAAACTGATCGAGCCCGTCATCATCTCCTGCTTTTTCAATCTCAAAATCATCAGCGGCTTCTGCAACTATGGCACCGAAGTCATCAACCTCGGTTATCGACATCTCTTCCTCTATATCATCGCTGGAGTCAAAGAAGGTCTTCGCTTCCTCATCATCGATTCCGTAGTATTTCCGGTAAGCCTCAACGATGTCTTTTTCGGTGGATACGCAAACGGAAAGCTCTTTTTGCAGCTGATCCTGCAGTTCTTCCACGGCAGTGGCATCTGACGGCTCGGCCATGGTAACCTGCAGGGTTTTACCTGCTATGCGGAGCGGGAAGGCCAGGTACTGCTTGGCAAGCTCATACGACATGAGCTTAATGGCCTCGGGGTTAGGAGGTTCGTCCTTGATGACGGCAGGGGTATAATTGTGATGTCGGCTGAGAAAATTGAATACCGTATCGTCGTCGATGTATTCAAGCTGCCGAAGAACGGCACTCATACGAGTGCCGTTCTTCTGCACTTCCTTCTTGGCGGCCTCGAACTGAGTGGCGGTGATATAACCAGCCTTACTCAGTAATTCACCGAGTTTTATTTTCCCGGCTCCAGACTGATCCTTCACCGTTTTTTTGATGGAGGATCGCCTGCCAAGGTCTTTGTTCGGTATGGCCATCGTGTTGATTTATCGGAAAGGTATAGTGATCAGTCTCTTCAGCCTCACTAATGATACACCTTTCTTTTCCAGATTGCTAATGGTTGCTGTTAAAAAACGCCAATTACGCGTCCACTTTTCAGATCGACATCGACCCTTCTGTAAGCCGGGTCTGAGGCCGTTCCAGGCATCAAACTGATCGCTCCGGCTACAGGGACAACAAAGCCGGCTCCCTTATACGTGAGGATATCACTGATGGGAAGCGTCCAGCCTTTCGGTACACCTTTCAATCTTGGATCGTGAGACAACGACAGGTGACTCTTCACCATACAGGTACCCATTGTTTTCATGTCCGGGTCCGCGGATAACCGCTTCAGCTTGGCAGCTGCATCTGCCGTGTAGCTCACACCATCTGCACCATATACCTGCTTGGCGATCAGTTCTATCCGCTTATCGAGCGGCGTATCGAGCTCATAGAGGAATTTGAAATTATTTTCCTCCTCGCAGGCATCAACCACGGCGTCAGCAAATTCCAGGGCCCCTTCTCCGCCATGTTCCCAGTGACGAGACAAGGCAACTCGAGCGCCGGCGGCCTCACAGAGTCTGCGAACGGCCTTGATCTCATTGTCAGTGTCGGTGAAGAATGCATTAATACAGACGACAGGATTAATACCGGCTTTCTTGACCGTTTCGATGTGATGAAGAAGATTTTGTGTTCCTGCTTCGACCCATCCGACGTTTTCACCGGTGTATTCGGACGGCATCGGTTTACCGGGAACCGGGATCGGTGCACCGCCGTGACACTTCAGTGCGCGTATCGTAGCGACAACGACGGCGCAATTGGGCTTATTGCCTGAGAAGCGGCATTTCAGGTTCCAGAATTTTTCGAAACCGATATCAGCACCGAATCCCGACTCGGTGACATTGTAGTCTGCGATTTTCAAGCCAACCCGGTCAGCAATGACGGATGACTGGCCAATGGCAATATTGGCAAAGGGGCCCGCATGAACAAGCACCGGTTGTCCTTCCAGCGTCTGCATGAGATTCGGGTTAATAGCCTGAACCATCCAGGCGGTCATGGCGCCGTCTACTTCGAGATCAGCCGTTGTCACCGGCCTGTCCTGCTTGTCATAGGCGACAACTATTTTACCGATTCTCCGGCGCATATCAGCCAGATCGTTTGATATGGCAAGGATGGCCATGATCTCGGAAGATACCGCAATAGCGAAACGAGATTGCATGGTATAACCGTCTGCTTTGCCGCCGATACCTATGGTTATATTTCTCAAGGCCTGGGCACAGAAATCGATAATCCAGTTGAACTCTACTTTTTTGGGATGAATATCAAGACGTTTGAGATTCCTCTGGGCCAACTGCTCGTCGGTATAATTAGCCTCATGCTGCATACGTGAGGTAAGCGCCACCATGCCAAGGTTATGGGCATTCATGATCGCATTGATATCACCGGTCAGACCAAGTGAAAATTCATTCAGCGGAATACACTGGGCAAGCCCCCCTCCGGCAGCCGAGCCCTTGATATTCATAGTCGGACCGCCGGAAGGCTGGCGGATAGCACCGACCACGCTCTTGTTCCTCTTGCCAAGACCTTGCACCAGTCCCATGGCGCAGGTTGATTTCCCTTCTCCAAGCGGCGTCGGCGTGATTGCCGTCACATCCACATATTTACCGTCCGGCCGGGACGCTTTACGATCCATTATCTTGCGGAAATCAAGCTTTGCGACATAATGTCCGTAAGGCAGAAGCTCTTCCTTCTCAAGGCCAAGTTCTTCCCCGAGCTGGTATACGGTTTTCATTCTCGTTTCAGCTTCCTGGGCTATTTCCCAATCTTTGTGCTTTGTCGGATCTAGAGCCATGTACGACCTCCCTTTGATCAAAGAGTTTGAAGTGCTGGGTTGGTTGAGGAACTGCCTGACAAAGAACCTTATAACGGTTCAGCTTGTCATGTCAAGCAGTTATAATAAAAAAAGAATCCCGTTGCATCAAGTTATGCAACCGGATTCTTTTTTACCGCTTTCAGTGACAAACAGATCGAGAGGCGGCAAGACAGAGAAAAAGACGGCAGTACAGGCTCCCAGATAGAAGAACCGTCAGTCTCCGGGCCAGAAGGGTGACATTTCCCTCAGGTTGGCTATGATTGCAGGCATTTTGTCGAGCACAAAGTCTATTTCCTCTTCGGTATTATAGATACTGAGTGAAAACCTTATCGAGCCATGGGCTGCGGTAAAGGGGACACCCATGGCCCGCAGCACATGCGATGGCTCAAGCGATCCGGAAGTACAGGCAGATCCCGAGGAGGCGCAGATATTAAAACGATTCATATGCAACAGAATAGCTTCGCCTTCAACATATTCAAAGCTGATATTTGCGGTATTGGGCAGCCGCATCTGCTTGTGCCCGTTCAACAATGATTTTGGAACGGAGGCGAGCAGCCCTTCTTCAAGCTTGTCGCGCAACTTTTTGACCCGGCTGTTCTCCTCCGCCATTTTTTCCTGGGCGAGCTGACAGGCCCGGCCCAGAGCGACGATTGAGGCAACGTTCTCAGTACCGGCGCGGCGCCCGTGTTCCTGGTGTCCCCCGGCCATAAACGGAGAAAAAGCTGTCCCGCGTTTCACATAGAGGACGCCAACCCCCTTTGGAGCATGCAGTTTATGTCCGGAAAGTGAAAGAAAATCGACATTGAGTCCGGAGAGGTCGATCGGGATTTTACCGACAGCCTGGACGGCATCAGTATGAAAAAGTATGCCGCGATCCCGGGCAATCTTAGCCAGTTCTGCAATGGGAAAGATCACTCCGGTCTCGTTGTTGGCCCACATCATGCTGACAATTGCGGTATCGTCGGACAGAGCTGAGAGATATTCTTCCATGTCCACCATACCCTCTTCAGATACCTTCAACATGGTCAGACGGTATTTGTGACCGGTAAAGGTACTGATATTTTCGCAAAGATTCTTGACGGCCGGATGTTCGACCCGGGTAGTTACGATATGTCGTCTCTCAGGATTGGCGCGCAGGGCTGAGAGAATGGCAGTCGAATCGCTTTCCGTCCCGCAGCTCGTAAAAATAACTTCCTCAGGGTCGCAGCCGAGCAGTGCGGCAACCGACTGCCGCGCCTTGCTCACCGCACTGCCGACCTGTCCGCCAAAGGAATGCATGCTTGAAGGATTACCATAGTAGTCGGTCAGGTACGGTAACATCGCCTCGATTACTTCAGGAGCTACTGCAGTAGTAGCGTTGTTATCCATGTATACTATCTTTTCTGCGGTTCCCATTATTTGTTTTCCTCCACAATCAATGTATCGAGTACCTGTTCCCGCAGTTTCTTTTCGACATATTCTTTAATTGTCGTCTGGGATTTGAAACAATCCGTGCACTGTCCCCGCAGTGAGACGATAACGAAATCTCCATCCACATCGATGAGCTCAATGTCTCCACCATCCATTTTCAGGCCGGGCCGGATCTCGCGCTCGAGGACGTCTTCTATTCTTTTGATTTTCTGCAGGGTGGTCATACGTTTTGATTTATGTGTGACTGAGACCACCTTCAACCCCTGTGAAATCGTCTGCCTGAGAATCTCGGACAAGCGCTCTTCACATTTGCCGCATCCCCCGCCCGCCTTGGTAAAGTTGGTGATTTCTTCGACAGAGTGCAGGTTCGATTCTTTTATCGCCCGTCTCACCTCGAGATCAGTGACCCCGAAGCAATCACAGACGACCTCTCCTTCCGCCATGGGCAGGCTCAAACCCCGGTAATCGGCAATAGCGGCCTCCAGGGCCTCTCGCCCCATGACCGAGCAATGCATTTTCTCTTTAGGCAATCCTCCGAGATAATCAGCAATATCTTCATTGGTGATCTTTTCTGCATCATCTACCGTCATGCCTTTTACCATCTCCGTGAGTGCGGAAGATGAGGCTATCGCGCTTGCACAGCCAAAGGTTTTGAATTTGGCATCGGTGATAATGTTATCATCTATTTTCAGGCTGAGCCTGAGGGCGTCCCCGCAGGCCAGAGAGCCGACATCTCCGACACCGCTGGCATTTTTAATCTGCCCGACATTGCGGGGATTCTCAAAGTGCTCGGTTACCTTATCTGTATATTCCCACATGAAATGCTCCACTCGATGATGATGTTATTGTATCTGCTGCCAGTGAGCATTGACAATAAGACCGGACAGCTGATTTGCAATACCGGGCCGGTTAATCACTGGCCCTCGGTTTTATACAAAATGGTTACAATCTGCTACTTGCCGAGCAGGCCGACTTCCCGGAGCATGTTCTGTGCCGCCCCGACCAGTTTTCCAGCTCCGTCGATAGATCTTGATTCCACATAAAATCTGACTTTCGGTTCGGTTCCCGAAGCTCTTATCATCAGCCACGATCCGTCCTCAAAGATCATCTTGCGCCCATCTATGGCTATCACCTCGGCGATTATTTTTTCCTCATCACCGACAAGAACCGAAGCTCCTTTGGCATATCGCTCAAGACGGGCCAGTGCTGTCTGCAATTCATCTCCTTCCAGGCTCACCTCAACGCCGTCCCGATCGGGATAATATGCACCATGATCCTGTTCGACCTGGTGTTTGTATTCTCCAAGATTCATGCCGGTCGTCATGACCATATCGAGGGCAAGAAGCAGACCGATATACGCATCTTTTTCCGGCGTATGACCGATAATTGAAATCCCGTCGGATTCCTCGAAACAAACCAGAGCCTTGCCCACTACCGGTTTGAATTCCTTGAATCCTACCCGTGTCTCAAAAACCTTCTCGCCAAGATCCCTGGCTACGGCGTTGGCAAAGTTGGAGGTAGCCACCGTCTTTGCCACCATTCCCCGT
This sequence comes from Desulfobulbaceae bacterium, assembly GCA_024643445.1. Classification (GTDB taxonomy): domain Bacteria; phylum Desulfobacterota; class Desulfobulbia; order Desulfobulbales; family Desulfocapsaceae; genus Ww85. The sequence goes on from JAHEMX010000045.1 coordinate 5,687, forward strand.
TTGTTCTTATAGACATGCAGGAAATGATAGGCCATGGCGCCGAACTCGTTCATGCTGATCTCGGTCGTTCCATCGGTGAAGCGGATCCGGTCGGCATCCGGATCAATAATGGCACCGACCCTCAGTCTTTTTTTTGAACCACGCAATTGATCGACTGCGCCCTGCATGTTCACCGACGAAGGTTCCGGAGCGATGCCGCCAAAGGTCACATCAGCTTTACCTCGCAGTATACACAGCCGATTTACTGCCGGTCCCAGCAAACGCTTAAGATGGATTCGGCTGGCACCGTGTACGGCATCTATAACGACAGAGATATCAGGGCTGCCAGCAACCTTTTCCAGGATTTCATGATAATCAAGTCCATGTATTGCTTTATGACTGACAACAAGTTGCTGCCAGAGTTCGAGCGAATCAATCTCCCGGGAAGTTGGAGCTGGTGAAGCGGTCCCGGCTACCGAACCGGCGCTTTTTTTAACTTCCTCACGAGCATAGGTGGTGATCAGGGAGGTGAGTTCGGTGGCGGCAGGACCGCCGTCGGCGGCGTTGTACTTGTATCCCCCGTAATCGAGAGGATTGTGGGAGGGCGTAAGATTAACAGAAAAAGCCGCTTTTAATTCCAGTAGCGCGGCAGAGAGCACACCCGTGGTCGTTTCTCCGCAGTAATATACCTTGAATCCGTTTCTCTGCAGTATATCGGCGACCGTCCGTGCAAAAATCTCGCCGCCGAAACGATTATCGTGGCCGACGAGACAACCGCGTCGCTGTGCCTCCTGGAGTGATTGAACACCAAGGTAACTGCCCAGTTCCGGTTTCGCTTCCAGGGATCTATACAACCTGATAATGGCTATTGTCACCCAGCGAACGGAGCTGACGGTAACGTCTTTTCCGAGAATACCGCGCCAGCCTGAAGTTCCGAAGGATATCAGTGAAGCGGGCGCATCGTTATTGGTGGTAATTTCATCGTGCAGGAGATCGTAAGCCTCGTTGATAGCATCCTCGATACCTTCCACTCCGGCTCGCCTTCGTTTCAGAAGCTCCCGCAAGAGACCGAAATAGTCACTTTTTTGGTGGTTGTTTTTCTCGATGTATTGGGTGAACAACGATCCCCAGTTATCTTCCAGTACCATAATCTGATCTCCCGATAGTTCTGAAAAAGTTATAACGATGCGGTTCGATAATCGTTATGTAACCATACAGATATGACAAGATGGTGAAATTGTACAGCGGAAACGAGCCGAAAAAAAATCCTGCAAACAGCTGTTAAAGACATCGGTTAAAGGGGTTCGTCATGGACTGACCGTTTGGCCCTTCGCCCTGCGGCGCCCCTTAGCATTCATGTGGAAAAGCAATCAACATACGATCGTCCAAAGCGCCATCCTTAATGGCTGAACAAGACTCCTCCCGCTTCCATCTTCCTGCCCTCTATATGATTGCCGAGGATAAAACAACCGGACTACCGGGAACAATCCGCCCGATCTCCATATGATGCAACCCTGTATCCCGGAAACAGCGAGGGCCTCGCCGGATCACTTCTTCTAGGGTGCCTGGTGACAAATTCCCGGACACCCCTTGAATCCCGGGTGAATAAGGTGCATGTTAACGCCGCTCATCAGTTATCGACGGGTATGGCTTTATCGATGAGCATAACCGGGATATCATCTATGATCTCATAAAAGAGAAGACATCTCCTACAGGTAAGTCCGCTCTGATCTTCTTTAAGAATAACCGGCCCCTTGCATCGAGGGCAGGCGAGTATATCAAGCAACTCTTTGTTAATCATTTTTTCCTCTTGGTTTCATAAGCTCTGCCGGCCTATTCTTTGTTGTTTAAAGGCGATGACAACCATTCAATCGTTGTGTATAAATGTTGTAAGGCTTATCCTTGTGGTGTGTTAGCTTAGCAATATTAAAACATATTGTCCTTAAAATCATACGACGGGAAAAAATGATGTCAAAAACTATCGGATTCATCGGCGGTGGTCAGATGGCTGAAGCCCTGATCAGGGGTCTGCTGCAGGCCACTGTTCTGAATGCCGGACAGATCAGAGTAGCAGAGCCTGTTGCGCAGCGCCGGCGTTTTCTGGAGGACACCTATGCGGTTACCTGCGCACCGGGAGCGCAGGACATGGCAAAGCAATGTGATATTATAGTCCTGGCCGTCAAACCGCAGATGATGTCGACCGTCCTCGCCGAACTCAAGCCCCTTCTCTGCGAACAGGTCATCATTACCATCGCCGCGGGGATCCCTTTGTCATTTTATTCCGACAGCCTCGAATTGCCAGACTTAGCGGTTATCCGCGTCATGCCGAACACTCCCGCTCTTGTTCTCGAAGCGGCAACCGCCTTGTGCAGAAACAAAAACGTATCAGACAACGATCTCGCTTTTGCTGAGAGGCTTTTTTCCGCCATCGGTACCACGACCATCGTTGAAGAACGACTGATGGATGGAGTTACCGCTCTCAGTGGCTCCGGCCCGGCCTATGTCTTTTCATTTATTGAGGCCCTTGTTGATGGAGGGATCAAGGTAGGTCTAGGTAAGGAGGTTGCCGAAGCGCTGGCAGTCCAGACCATATTGGGCTCTGTACGCCTGCTGCAGGAATCGAAGCAACATCCTGCTGTCCTTCGGGCCCAGGTCACCTCGCCGGGAGGCACCACCATAAGCGCACTTCACGTGCTTGAAAAATCGGGTTTCAACGGCATCATCATGGATGCGGTCGAGGCGGCCTGCAAGCGTTCCCACGAATTGGGAAGCAGCTGACCGCATCCATTGAACAGGCGTACATCATGACAAGACTTACGATCAGGCAGGCTGGTATTGTTATAAAAAAAGGTCATCAGGAGGCAGGCCGCTGCGCTGAAAGACTTGCACAATGGCTCTCCAATCACGGGGTTAAAACAATCCTAGACCAGATTTACCCCGACCTGGACATTCTTATCATTCTCGGCGGAGACGGGACACTGCTGCATGTGGCTGAAACCGCCGCCCGCTATGGTATTCCGGTCATCGGCATTAACCTTGGTAATCTTGGATTCTTAACGGAGCTCACCGAAGATGAGAGTGAAACGGCACTGGAGGAGCTGCTCGACAGCACGGTGACGATGGAACCTCGTTTTATGCTTAAGGCCAGGCTGGTCAGGCAAGACGGACAGGACGGCTATCGTTATGCCTTGAACGAGGTCGTTATCACCAAGAACGCCGCTGACAGGCTGCTTCATCTTTACACCGAGGCAAATGGCGACCATATAACCACCTATAAGGCAGACGGCCTGATAATCTCCACGCCTACCGGCTCAACCGCTTACAATCTGTCGGCAGGGGGCCCGCTGGTCCATCCCGGACTCCAGACCATTCTGGTCACTCCCATCTGCCCATTTATGCTGAGCAGTCGACCAATCATCCTGCCACCCGACAAGGTGATCACATCACGGTTTCTTTCGGCTGACCCCGACTTTACGGCCAGGGTCATTATCGATGGACAGGAGGTCTGGGAAATGAAAACAGATGACGTCCTGGAGGTCCAGGCTGCCGAGCATACCCTGCAGCTGATATCCTCGAGTCAGCGCGATTATTTCACCATACTGCGTAACAAGCTTAAATGGGGAAGTAACGTCTAAGATCGCGCTGTATACACGGCTTTTCGTCCGCTCACTGCGTCAGGCTCGAAAGGTACCCCCGGATTGGCAACGATGCACCCCGGGGAGTTTTTTTTCGGGGCACCTGATGACAAACGTTATCGGATGGTTTGGATTCTGAAAGAAACATTTCATTATTCAGGGTGTCCGTAAATCTCTCCATGAACGGCTTGATGTTTCCGTCCGGGCTACTTCTGCTTCTTTATGCCGTATTTTCTCATCTTGTACTGAAGCAGACTTTTGGTAATACCAAGACGTTCAGCCGCCCTGGCCTGCACGTAGCCGGTATCTTCAAGAGCTCTGAGAAGCAGTTTCTCCTCCACCATATAGAGAACATCATTGAGTTCTACGGTATCGGGAATGACCCGGAGCACATCAAACTCCTGGGTCCAGGTGGCGTTTTTATCTATAGATATCGTTTCCGGCTGCACATCCTGTGGCTCGATCAGATTATTGTTGCAAAGAATTGCGGCACGCTCGATGGTGTTTTCAAGCTCCCTGACGTTTCCTTCCCATGGCAGGCTCATCATCAGGCGCAACGCCTCGGGTGAGATCTTGAGGAGATCGTTGTCCAGGTTTACGGCACATTTCTTGACAAAATAATCAACAAGCAGCGGCAGGTCATCCATCCGATCGCGCAATGCCGGAAGCGCGACATGGATAACATTGAGCCGATAGAACAGATCCTCTCTGAAGCGTCCCTGGAGGACCTCTTCTTTCAAATCCTTGTTTGTGGCACTGATAATCCGAACATCAACGGTGAGCGTGTGGCCGCCGCCGACACGTTCAAAACTCTTTTCCTGCAAGATGCGCAGCAGTTTTGACTGCAGGGCAAGGGGAATCTCACCGATTTCATCGAGAAAGATAGTACCTTTGTTGGCCAGTTCAAATCGTCCTTTGCGCATTGATGCGGCCCCGGTAAAGGCGCCTTTTTCATGGCCGAACAGTTCGCTCTCCAGCAGATTATCGGCGAGTGCGGCACAATTCACGGTGATAAACGGAAATGGTTCCCGTGGACTGTTATAATGAATCGCCTTGGCAACCAGTTCCTTGCCGGTACCGCTGTCACCGGTTATCAGAACAGAGGCAGGGGTCGGTGCAACCTTTTCAATGAGTTCGTAAACCTGCTGCATGCGTGGGTTCTTCCCAACCATACCGCCGAAACTGTCCCGCTGTTTCATTTCGCGTCTGAGACGACTGTTTTCAAGAATCAGTGCGTAATGGTTTACCGCCTTGTTTATGGTGACAATAAGCTCGGCGTTTGAGAACGGTTTGGCAAGATAGCTGAATGCACCGGCCTGCATCGCCGCCACCGCCTTGTCTACCTCGGCATAGGCGGTGATGATGACGATCGGCATGTCTTTGTAAATTTGTTTTATTTCCTGGAGCAAACGCATGCCGTCCATACCCGGCATCTGCATGTCGGTGATCGTCAGATCAAGATCAACTTCTTTGACGATATCAAGCGCCTCTTTTCCACCCGGTGCGGTGAAGACCTCGAATCCTTCATCTCTGAGAAGCTCAGAGAGAACAACGAGGTAGTTAGGTTCATCGTCAACGATGAGGATGGTATTCATAGTCATGGCCGTTCCGTTTCTTTTTCTTCGTTTTTCTTCCTTGTCAATGCTTCAATTTTATCAATAACCGAATCCGGCACCCGGACATCTTTTCCTCCAGCCATTGACGTACCATATCTAATGTCTCCGTGATAATCGCTTCCTCCCGTTTCAACAAGTCCGTAGGACGCTGCAATCAAGGCTAGTTTTTTCCTGAACGATCTGTTCTGGCTTGGATAGATGATTTCTACCCCGTCAAGTCCGTATCCGGCAAGTATACCCATTAAACCCCGAAGGCTGTCGATGGTCTGGGCGATCTGTACCGGATGCGCCAGTACAGCGAGTCCTCCGGCATCATGGATGAGCGTGATTGCCTCTTGTACGGTAAAAATGAAGCGGGAGGTATAGGCACATGCACCTTTCCTCAAATAGTCCTTAAAGGCCTGGTTAATGGTTTTAACAATGTTCTTTTTAACAAGCAGTTGTGCGATGTGAGGCCGTCCTGTCTGACCAACGCCTGAAAACGCCAGAAGTTCAGGCTCGGATAACGCAATACCCAGATTCTGTAATTTCAGCAAAATCTGCCTGTTTCTTTCATTTCTGGAATCCTGGAGCAATTTCAACCCTTTCTTGAGATCGCTGCAGGTATGATCAAAATTATAACCCAAAAGATGAAAATGGACATCATCATGGTAGACACTCAGTTCCACACCCGGAATAACTCGAACACCACAGGTTGAACCCGCACTGAGCGCGTCCTCGGTACCGTCAACCGTGTCATGATCCGTGATGGAAATAGCGGATATCCCCCTTGCCGATGCCATGCGGACAAGCTCGGCGGGAGACAAGGTTCCATCTGAATAGGTTGAATGCAGATGCAGATCAATCATTGTGACATGCCATTCCCGCAACAGACGACATAACCTGACATCTGATGCCCATTGCTTTGTTTCTCATTTCGACAACATAGTCATAACATAACTCGTAATAGCCGGCTAATCAATTGCACCGAATGTGGCGCTGCCGTAAAAAAGATGGTTCGATATTCTTGCATCTTGGGTAATCTCTTTTTAAAGTGGAGCGCGTCGATAGTATGACACTTCTGGCCGTAATCGTTTCAAGGTAATCTGACAAACAGGCTGCTGCATTGACATGACAAAGTTCGCTTCAACCAAGCCCTTCAGATGTCTTCTCACCCTCGCACAGGTAGCACTGCTACTGCTTAATTCCAAAGTGTATGGGGCTGACAGTTCTGGAATTCCCGTTTCCGGCAGTGAACGAACGCTTGCTGCATACCAGCGCTCCCTGCCGCGCATTAAAAAAAATCTCGCCCTGAAGAACCTCAGAATGGGCAGCCCTGTTTTTATCAGAATATTCAAACAATCAAAAGAGCTTGAACTCTGGATGGGTGTGGACGACAATACCTTTGAACTCTACAAAACGTTTATTATCTGTCATCACTCAGGTACGCTCGGACCTAAAGAAAAGGAGGGTGATCACCAAAGCCCTGAAGGCTTTTACCGCGTAGGAGCCAGCCAGATGAACCCGCTCAGCAAGTATCATCTCGCCTTTAATCTTGGTTACCCGAACAGCTACGACCAGTCACATGAACGTACGGGCGATGCCCTGATGGTTCACGGTCGCTGCTCATCTATCGGCTGTTTCGCCATGACCGACTACTACATGGACGAAATCTATACCCTCGCGGATCAGGCCCTGGCATCGGGACAGGAGGACTTCCAGGTGCATATCTTTCCATTTCGTCTGACCACGGAAAACCTTGCTTTTCAGAGAAATTCACCGTGGCTGCCGTTCTGGACAAATCTGAAAGAAGGCTTTGACTATTTCGAGATCAATCGGCGACTGCCGATCATCGATGTACACTCGAAAAAATATGTATTTTTTGACCCAGCATCCAACCAACTGGCCTACGGCAACAACCAACGTTCAACGCCGAAGACGCTTTTACCGCCATCCTCTGTGAAAATCATCCAGTAAAGTGCCTTTCCCTGGGCCGGATTGGCAAAAATCACTCCCCCTTCAAGGCCAGGCCGTCCCTGTC
>JAHEMX010000476.1 GCA_024643445.1 Desulfobulbaceae bacterium
TGTTTGATCTGAAAATCAGGATGCCAGAGCCCCCCGGCCTCGATCACCTGGTGCGGTCCGCCATCCCACTGGGCGGGGACATGCAGGCCATGCCAGTGTACCGTGGTTGTCTCTTTAAGATTGTTTTGCACCTGCAGGCGGACCCGCTCCCCGTTTCGAACCCTGAGGGTTGGCCCGAGGAAATCACCATTATACCCCAGTGTCGGCGTGCTCAGATCAGGAAAAAACCGGCGCGAGCCTTCCTGGACGACAAGCCCCAGTCTCCCCGCGTTCGTCCCGGCTTCAATGAGCGGTGGAATGGGCAGAACTACTCTGCCACTATGACCGGCAGATGCAATGCCGGTGAATGGTGAACGATCAAGGAGGGAAATACCGGCCGAACCAAATCCGGTTAATGCCAGGGCGGCAAGTCCCTGACGGAGAAATTGTCTTCTTTTCATTACAAGGCTCCAGTGTATAAAATTCCGGATCAAAACGGCGATCCGTTCAGGTCTGATAAATGGATACGATAAGACAGATAAAGGTCTGCGCCCGTATTATCTGAGAGCTACTCGCCTGAGGAGTGAGAGGTATCGGGGTTGCCGCCCCGGAATCTGGCCAGCTCCTGCAGCAGCCAGTCGCCGCTTTTCATGGCAACACCCGAACAGACGACCTGGTAACTGCTCCCGGTAATGGAGCTCCGGGTCGCCGCATAGCTGATAAAATCCTCCGTCGTACGGATTTTCTTTTTCAGGTATTCATATTTTTGCTGAATATGCTCCCGTGCCCTGGCGGCTGAATAGACGTCACCGTTTCTGTTGAAGCTGCACCCCGATTGCTCGATATAGTCCAGCAGGTGAACGATTTCCTTGTCGGTCCGCCCAGGCTCAGCAGATCTGCCGTATGGTGCCGCCGAAAAAATGAGCAGCAGGAGCAGCATGATTACCCACCATGCTCTCATCAGTGCCGACCAGCCTCCACCACCCTGAAGTGCACCTCCAGGGGATTATGATCGGATGTTTCAACCTGGTGAGTCGTGGCAGAGGTGACTTCAAGTCCTCTGTAATAAACGCCGTCGACCGTCCTGCCAAAAAAATCAACCCGATCATCCGGTGAAAAAGATACCGGCTGCAGCCCGAGAGCCTGCATCTCCTCTTTTACCAGTGATTCCCGCCCACCATTCCAGGTGTTGAAATCCCCGGCGACAATAATCGGACCCCGGTGACTTTTGATCTTTTCCCGGGCGGCCTCAATCTGTCTGCGCATGATCTCAGTGCCGATAGTGAAATTGACCAGGTGCAGGTTGATGATCAGGAGCTCGCTGTCAGAGTTTTTTATCGGGTAGCTGCTGAGCAGGATGATCTTCGGGATCTTGACCACCGGTTCATATCCCCGAACGGTGCAATAAGCGTGAGGCGCTATACGTCCGGCCGTTAGAATGCCCATCTTCTTCTCATCATAAATAAAGGCGACGGCCATCAGCCACTCTCTTCCCGGCAGGCTTAACTGCTCTTCCAGTCCACTGTCGAAAGCAGCCTCCTGGAGCAGGATGAAATCCGCCTTGTCACCAAAAGAGTGAAAATCTTCATTCCAGTCGGCACTGCTTCCCTTGTGGGAATTCCAGCTGACAACACTGAAACCTTCGGGGTCAACCTCCCCGGTATTCTGCTGAGCGGCAAAGGATTCACAGGGAGCAGTGGAACGATGCACAATCTGTCCATTGCTGCCTCTATATACCAAAGCACTATCCGGTACAGAAAAGCAGCCGGGAAGAATAAGCGCCGCGGCCGAGGATAGCGCGACGAGGATGATCAGCCGGGGCATATGCTTGGGAAGTCTATTTTTCATCGAATCGAGACAATATACATCGAGGCCGACATTACAAGATTTCAGTCCTGAGATAGGCGCCAGCAAAATAGGCGAGAACTTCTTACAACACCAGCTGAATTGTATTGACCTTCATTAAAGGTTATAGATAGAATCAGAGGGTGAAAAAGCCGTCCCGGTGCCGGCAGCAAGCAACAGCCACTCAGCGACTTTGTCTGCTGATTCAGGAAGATACTGTTTTGCCGGCAGATTGATTTATCCATGAGGAATTTTGTGTAGATGAATATCTTTCGAGTTCACTTCACCTGGAAAGAAAAGGAATACGCGCTCAAGGCGATCAGTCTTGATATGACACATCCCTATTTTGTGTCTATAAAGGATCTGGTCCTGCCGGAACAGAGTAATGTTCTTATAAATCCGGCAGACGATGAGATTCGCAAGAATTTCGGCAGTGTGCGTCAGTTGATGCTGCCCTTCCAGTCGGTTTCCCTCATCGAGGAGTTCACCGAAGATCCTGATTTAAAGCAATCTGAACCTGATCTGCACAAAGGGGAGGTCATCATCAGCAAACATTTCAAGAAACGGACCTGAACCATTCCATCTCCGCGCACAAAGCGCTTACGATCGCTGCTAAAAACGGTTAGTCGCGTGAAATGCCCAGCAGGACCCGTATAGCCTGCCGGGCGCTTTCCTCCATCACTCACCGATACGGGTATTGATGCTATGGCCACCGGGGCCTGCGGAATCGATTGCAGCACCTGCCGTCTTCATATCCAGGGCGTCTGCAGCAGTTGCGGTGGAGGCATGACCACGCTCGGGCACAGGAAGATGGAGGCGCAACAGCAGTTGCTTGGCGCTCCCTGTGCCATTCTCGCCTGTGCCAGGCTCAATCGGCTGGACTATTGCATGGCGGACTGCGATAGTTTCCCCTGTGAAAATTTCTCCTCGGGCAACTATCCCTACGGTGAAGGATTTTTACGTATGCAGAAACGAAGACGACAGGATTTATCTGTTCCGATGGAAACGGAGAAGAGTGTCGAGATTCCTCAGCCGCACTGGCAGAGGCTGCAGGGCCTGGACCCCGAGACGGTGTGTCGACATGCAGGTGGTCATTGGGCCAATGATAAATACCTGCTCCTCAACGTACTGAACCGGGAAGTTCGCGTCATGCCAGGGCGGCAGCGGGTTGAAATCCTGAATGACGGCAGATGGCTATCAGCCCCCCGATTTCTCGCTTTCGTAACCGTCGTCTACCTCATCAACGTCGGGGAAACACGGCTCAGCGGTCGCTGGGTCAGCGTAAAGGATCTGTCCTGTGCCAGTTTCTTTTATGGAATTCACCGCTTGCCGGTAGAAAAGATGCTCGACAGGTTTGCTGCAGTTCCCGATGATTTCCGCACGGCAGCCGAAAGCCTTGGGGGTGTCACGACCAGCGATCCCGGTGATGCTGCGGTCCGGCTCTGGGTTTTTCCGCAGATTCCGGTCAAGCTGATCCTCTGGAGCAAAGATGATGTGCTGCCGCCGGCACTGACGGTCCTCTTTGATCACAGTATAGATAAGCTCCTGCCAGCCGACGGAATATGGGCAATGGTGGGGCTGCTCGGAGATACACTGGTAGAGACGGCCGGTGATC
>JAHEMX010000477.1 GCA_024643445.1 Desulfobulbaceae bacterium
GCCGATCATGCCGATGATTTTTGCCCCTGTTTTATGGGCAATCCTGGCGCTTTCAATGATATCCTTGGTTGATCCCGTGTGGGAAAAAACCATGACCACGTCTTCCGGACAGAGCAGCGCGGCCGACATCACCTGCATATGCGAGTCGTCATGGACGGCACAGGGAATGCCGAGCCGAAAGAATTTATGGTAGGCATCACGCGCCACGACCGCTGAACCGCCAAATCCATAGTATTCAATTCGCCGCGCCGCCTGTAGGACCTTGACAGAGATAGCGAGATCATCGAGGCTCAATTTGTTAAGGGTCGTTGCGATAGCCTCACGATGGGCGTTGAGCACCTTGCTGGCAATTTCTGCCAGAGAGTCTTTATCGCTTATATTCTCGAAAATATACTCGGTGGACGGAAGATCACGGGCCAGATTCAGCCGAAGCTCCATGTAACCGCCCAGACCCAGTCTGCGGCAAAAGCGAATCACCGTCGGTTCGCTCGTGCCCGCCCTCTCGGCAAGTTCCGTGATTGACGAAGAGACGATGGACTCGGGGTCGGCGAGAACGCAATGAGCCACCTTTTTTTCGGATTTCCTCAAGGACTCCATCGCGCTCCGTATGAGAGCCATCGTATCGGACATGATATATTGCCTAAGGATATGGTCAGGCTATAACAATCCCGCCAGGCGGGGAAGCCAGAGAGAAATTTCAGGAACATAAGTGATTACCATCAGCACGGCAAGCAGGCCGACATAAAAAGGCAGCATGGCCCTGGTAACCTTCTCGATCGACAGGTCGGCAACCGCGCTGCCGACAAAAAGCACAGAACCCACTGGCGGAGTAATCAGGCCGACACCGAGGTTGATCATCATGATCATACCGAAATGCACGGGATCAATGCCAAGGGTTTTGACAACCGGCAGCAGTATCGGCGTCAGGATCAGAATCAGCGGAGCCATGTCCATCAAGGTGCCGAGCATAAGCAGCATTACGTTGATCGCCAGCAAAATCACATAGCGATTGTCAGACAGAGCGGTGAAGAATTCGGTAATTCTCAGCGGAATCTGCATCAAGGTCAGAATGTAGCCGAAACTTGCGGCAAACCCGATCAGGATCATGACAATGGTAACCGTCTTGACGGTGCGGTGCACGAGTATATACAGCTGATTCCACTGATAGTCCCGGTAAATGAACATCGTCACGAAAAAGGCCCAGACGCAGGCAATCGAAGCGGATTCGGTGGCAGTAAAAATACCGGACAGGATGCCTCCCAGGATGATCACGATAGTCATCAGCCCCCAGACTGCCTCCTGTACTATCCTGAAAGCCTTCGACAGAGGGATCGCTTCACCTTTTGGATAATTGCGTTTCCGGGCAAAGAAAAGACACATCCCCATCATCGTGCAGCCGAGAAAAATTCCAGGCATGACCCCGGCAACGAACAGGGCGGCGATAGATACCGAACCACCGGCGGCAAGTGAATAAATGACCGCATTGTGTGAAGGAGGGATAAGAATAGCCTGCACCGAACCGGAGCAGGTGACAGCCGTCGCGAAGTCGCGGGGATACCCTTTTTTTTCCATCTCGGGAATCAGCACCGTGCCGATCGAAGCGGTATCCGCCACCGAAGAACCGGAAATGGCGCCGAAGAAAGTTGAGGCCAGAATATTGACGAGAGACAGTCCTCCACGGATAAAGCCGACAAAAACGGCGGCAAAGTTGACCAATCTGTTGGCAATTCCCCCTTCGGCCATGATAGCCCCGGCCAGCACGAAAAACGGGATGGCAAGCAGCGAGAATTTATTCACCCCGCTGGCGATCTGAATCATTACCGCGTCCAGCGGTAAATCGATGAGTAAGGCTCCGATTACGGAAACCAGACCAAGGGTGTAGGCCACCGGGACACCGATGGCAAGCAGCAGGGCCATACTGCCGACAAGGATATAGGCATCCATCACTTTTCTCCGGTTGGCTGCGAGGGAGCGTTATTTGCGCCATGGCTGCCGATCTGGACAACCGGGCGCTTCTGCTGAGAACCAAAAAACATGTCCTCGGCTATAAAGACGAGGGTGATGAGCGATCCGATGGGAAGCGGCAGGTAGGTGATACCGACACGCAGCACCGGTAATTCAGCAATATACTGATCCCAGGTGACCTGGCACAGGGATATCCCGTATTTGGCGACAAAGATGGCCAGGACTGCCATCAGGACCTTAACACCCCAGGAGAGAACACCCCGGGCATTTTCGGGGACACGATCCGTCAGCATGGAAACGGCGATATGCCCGCCGGCGCGATACGTGGCGGCAGCACCCACAAAGGTGAAAATGATCATGCAGAGGATAGCCAGCGGCTCCGGCCACATCGAGCCTCTTCCCAGAATATAGCGGTTAAAGACCCCGATGGGGATGACAATGGTCATGATGAAAAGAGAACACCCCGATACCCATATGCACGCGAGGTAGAGAAAATCCATCGCAGCGAGTACTTTTTCTTTCATGCTTTACTTCTCCCCCGTCTGTGTTCCGGGCAGGCCGGAGCCCGCCCGGAGGTGTAGAAAACTATTTTACCGCTTCAATACGCTTGATTAATTCGGCATAATCCTTTCCGTATTTTTCACGGACCGGAGCGGTCGCATCATAGAAAATCTTTTTGTCGACCTCGACGAATTCAACCCCTGCTTTTTTCAGGCCTTCAACCGACTCGGCGACTTTCTTATCCCAGAGTGCACGCTGCTCCATCTGGGCTTCACGAGATAATTTCTTGATCAGGGTCTGATCTTCCGGAGAAAGCTTGTCCCATACCACCTTGGACATGACAAAGATTTCCGGAATCATCAGGTGACCGGTTAAGCTGTAGTACTTGCAGACCGTGAAATGATTCTGGGTGAAGTAGGTTGGCGGGTTATTCTCCGCACCGTCGACAACACCTGTCTGCAGGGCGCTGTAGAGCTCACCAAAGCCCATTGAAATGCCATTGCCGCCCATAGCGTTCATGGTGTCAACGAAGAGCGGATTTCCCATCATACGAATCTTCTGGCCTTTCAGGTCTTCCATATTCCTGATCGGCTTCTTGGTGTAAAGGTTTCTGGTACCACCATCCATCCAGCCCAGGGCAACCAGCTTGGCCGGACTTGCCGTGATCTTGGCCAGCAGTTCATCACCTATCTCACCGTCAATAACCTTGCGCATGTGAGCTTCATCCCTGAATACGAAAGGCATATTGAAGACGTTGACTTCAGGTACTACCGGGCCGACCGGTCCAAGTGATGTACGAAGAATGGAGATGGCACCGACCTGGGTCTGCTCGATCATCGCCTTCTCATCACCCAGAACAGCTCCCGGGAACATTTTCAGGGTCAAGCGGCCGCCTGTTTCGGCCTCAAGCTTCTTGCCCAGGTTCTCCATGGCCACAACATTCGGATAACCTTCAGGATGC
>JAHEMX010000478.1 GCA_024643445.1 Desulfobulbaceae bacterium
CTCATCTCCTGCCCATTATCCCTTGGTCCATTGCTGCACCGGTCTCAATGAGGATCGGCCGGTCCATCCACGAGTGAAGAGAAATTCCTGAGATGGCACCAATCATAAAAATCTTGACCTCTCTTCCAATCTGGATAGAATAGAAGCGCACCGATGAAATAACAGCTGTTTCCGTGTTATAGCAGAATAACGGCTCTAAAGCCACCTGCTCCACCCACCCAGAAGAAAAACCAGAGGAAGAGGAAAAGGTATGAAACATGTCATCGTCAGGCTCCTTCTCACCGCCGCAGTAACCTGCCTGCTTGCCGTTTTTATCGGCGGTTGCTCGAAAAAAACGGTTATTCCTCCATCTCCGGAGAGCAGCTCTTCAGCCGGATACGCCGGTAAGGACATTAACTACCCGGCAGCCGAAGGGAGTTATTCGGAGAACAACCTCGCTCAGGAAGGCAGACTCGATGATACCGCTTCTCCCCGGGCAGAGCACCTCGGGAGCATGTCTATCGATGGTACCCAGGCGGAGGCGACCGCTGAGTACAAACAGGCGCACGGACGAACGGTAAGCGGCCTGCTGCCGATCTATTTCGATTTCGACCAGGCAACCCTGCGGCCCGATATGTCGGAGAGAATGGTTCAGAATGCCGAACAGATCAAGCGGGTACCCAACAGGGTCGTCATCGAAGGGAATTGCGATGATCGCGGTACCAAGGAATATAACCTGGCACTCGGCGAAAAAAGGGCCATCAACACACGCGACTACCTGATAAACCTCGGCGTCAAGCCTGACCGGATAAGAACGGTCAGTTTCGGAGAAGAACGGCCACTGTTTTTTGAGCAGACAGAATTCGCCTGGAGCCAGAATCGCCGGGCAGATTTTATCCTTGAGTAAAGACGTGTAGAACCGTTTTAAAAAGGCCGCACTGTTTTTGCAACAATGCAAAAACAGTGCGGCCTTTTTTATTTCCTGATCGCACCGATAATCCTGGCAAGTACCTGGTCTATGGTCAATCCGGTTGTATCGATCAGCACAGCATCGTCGGCTTTTTTCAACGGGGCGACCGCCCGCTCGCTGTCCTGCTTGTCCCGGGCTTTATTCATGGCAAGAAGAGCCTCCTCATCCACCTGCTCTCCTCTGGCCCTCATCTGGGCCGACCTGCGCCTGACCCGCTCATCCGGAGTCGCATCCAGAAAGAACTTGAACTGAGCTGCCGGAAAAACCACCGTTCCGGTATCTCTGCCTTCGGCAACGATTCCTCCCTTCTCCCCTATCGCTTGCTGTAATCCTGTCAGTTTGGTCCTGACGGCTGGGATTGCTGAAACGCGCGATGCCAGCATCGATATGTCGGGAGTCCGGATCAGCCCGCTGACATCTGCTGTATTGAGCAGCACACCGACGTCATGATCTTCAGTGGCCGCCGGCCTGAGATCAATGGTGATATCTTCCAGCGCCTCCTCTACCCCCGGGGCATCTTCGATGTCACAAGCATGAGACTGCAGATACAAGGCCACAGCCCGGTACATTGCTCCGGTATCAAGGTAGGTAAGACCGAGTTCTGCGGCGACTTTTCTGCTTATCGTCGATTTCCCTACCCCTGACGGACCATCGATGGTGATAATGATCCCGGGTTGCTCAGACATAGCCGCACTCCCGAAGGCAACTCTGCAAAGCGTTCAGAAAGCGCTTGTTCTCAGCAGGCGTGCCGATGTTGATCCTGATGAAACGATCAAACCCGTAGGCTTTCATCGAGCGGACAATAACCCCTTTTTTCAGCATGGCCTCGTACAGTAATGTTGCGTCTCCACCAACGTCGATCAGGAAAAAATTCGTCTGGGATGGATAGCTCCGGCAGCCGAGTATGGCCAGTTCCCGCATCAGGTATTCTTTGCCTTCCCTGGTCCCGTCAATCGTCCTGCGGTAAAAAGCACGGTCCTCCAGGGCAGCCAGCGCCCCTGTCAAAGCGAGCTGGTTAATGTTAAAGGGCTGTCTCACCTTGTGCAAAGAGGCCGCAATCTTTTTATCCATCAAGCCAAAACCGATTCGAAGACCGGCAAGCCCATAGGCCTTGGAAAAGGTTCTCATACAGACAACACCGCAGCGGCCGGCAACATCGCTGATGAGAGCCCTGGTATCGATTCTCAGATCGTCATCCATAAAATCAACATAGGCCTCATCAAGAACAACGATTACCGAATCCGGCACCCGTTCAAGAAAAGCGACAAGATCAGCCGGAGGAATGGCAGTCCCCGTCGGGTTGTTGGGGTTATCAAGAAAAATGAGCCTCGTTCTCTCGGAAATCATGTCAACTATTGCCGCAAGATCATGATACATGTCCCTGAGCCCGACGACATGATTTATCCCGCCGCGAACCTGTACAAATTTCTGGTACATCAGAAAAGACGGATGACTGGTGATGACCTCATCATCTGCCTGAACAAAGGCCTTGACCAGAAATTCTATTATTTCATTCGAACCGTTTCCCAGTACCACCTGATCCGCCTTCACCCCGTAGTGCTCAGAAATTCCTGCCGTCAGGTAATAGCCGGATCCGTCCGGATAACGGTGCAGATTGGCAAGGGCTGAGCTTATTGCCCTGACCGCAAGTGGTGACGGTCCGAAGGGATTCTCGTTTGAAGCAAGTTTTATTGAGTCACGGATGCCATACTCACGCTCGAGCTCCTCGATCGGCTTGCCCGGGGGATAGGGGGTTATTTCCGCGATGTTGGGCGGTATCTGCAATTTCATCCTGCAGCCTCTTTTACTGTTGCTGTTTGACGTTGATTTATCTATACCCGGACAGGAGGGGTTACCCGTTTCAGGCCAAGACCTTTCTCGATGTTATACGCTGCCCTGATGAGTGTGCCTTCATGAAAATGGGGGCCCTGGAGCTGGATGCCGATGGGCAGCCCGTCCTTGCTGAAACCGCCAGGAACAGATAAACCGGGCAGCCCGGCCAGATTGGTCGACAGGGTTAAAATGTCCGAGAGGTACATGGCAAGCGGGTCGTTTATTTTCTCTCCGATCCTCCACGCAGGTGTCGGGGTAACCGGCGATACCAGAAGGTCACAGGAATTGAATGCTTTCTTGTAATCCTCAAGAATAAGGGTCCTGACCTGGGATGCCTTTTTATAGTAGGCATCATAATATCCCGACGATAGGGCATAGGTACCGATCAGGATTCTTCGCTTGACCTCAGCACCGAATCCTGTTGAGCGTGTATCTTTGTACATGTCGATCAGCGTATCGGCCTGCTCGTCCCGATAGCCATAGGAGACACCGTCATAGCGGGCAAGATTGGAACTGGCTTCAGCCGGCGCAATCAGGTAATAAACGGCAACACAATAGTCTATATGGGGAATTGAGACATCAACAACCGCAGCACCGGCCGAGCGGAGTATGTCAACGCAGGACATGACGCTCTGT
>JAHEMX010000479.1 GCA_024643445.1 Desulfobulbaceae bacterium
GTCCTTGCGGTGCTTATTGGCCTCATCGACAATGGCCGCAAGCGTTGTCGATTTCCCGGAGCCGGTTGGCCCGGTCACCAGCACCAGCCCTTTGGGAAGATGAGCAAGTCGGGAGATGACCTTCGGCAATCCAAGCTGTTCACAGGTCATAACCTCGCTTGGAATCTCACGAAAAACGGCACCAATGCCGTATTTCTGCTGAAAAAAGTTGCACCGGTAACGCGCCAGCCCTGGTATCTCGTAACCGAAATCGATATCGCCGGTCTCCTCGAAGCGCTTGATTCTCTCCTCGGGACAAATCTCATAGAGCATGGCCTTCAGTTCTTCGTTGTTGAGCTTCTTGAACTTGACCCGCTCCATGTCACCCCGAATCCTTAATACCGGCTGCTGTTCAGCAACCATATGCAAATCCGAAGCACCCTCGTCATTCATCAACTTGAAAAAGGCATCGATTTGGGCCATGCCATCACCTCATGTCATACACTGTTGAATGCAAACATCTCTTCTTTTGTCCGATCAGACTATCCATCGCCACCATTTGCGCCTTGCCGCAACCATGTTCAGGCCGGAACATGTTCTTTGATGTACCGAACGACGTCATCAGGATCATCGATAATCTGGAAAAGATGCAGGTCTTCTTTATTAATCGTACCTTTATCAAGCATTGTATCTCTGATCCAATCCACAAGTCCAGTCCAGAATTTACTTCCAACAAGAATTATCGGGAAGGGTTTGATTCTCTGGGTCTGGATCAGGGTCATGGATTCAAAGAGCTCATCCATGGAGCCGAAGCCTCCGGGCATGCAGATAAACGCCGTTGAGTACTTCATGAACATGACTTTTCTAACAAAAAAATATTTGAAATGTAAAGGGAAATTCGTGTAGCGATTCGCCACTTGTTCGTGCGGAAGGCTGATGTTGATACCGATTGAAACACCACCCGCCTCTGCGGCTCCCTTATTTGCCGCTTCCATTAAACCGGGTCCGCCTCCGGTGATAACGGCATAACCGGCAAGCGCCAGTCCATAAGCGATACGTTCAGTCAGCGTATACCACGGATGATCGACCGGTGTGCGGGCAGAGCCGTAAATGGTTACTGCCGGGAGGTGAACTGCCGACAAGGCATCGAAGCCGTCGACAAATTCCGACATGATTCGAAACATCCGCCAGGAATCGCCAACAATCGAATTGTCGAGGGCATACTTCGGTTCACGCTTTATCCGGCGTCTCTCTTCTTTTTCCATATCCCCCTCTTTGCGATTATTCCGTCCGTATCAGAACGGACACTTTTTTCGCCGGCGCCCCGGAAGGTTTATTGTTGAGTTTTCTTTCGTATAACCGGGCTTTTTTCTTATTTTTCTGAGCCTGGTAAATCATCATCAGCTCGGACCACGCCTCATGGCGTGTCTTTTTCCAGCCAACGCATCTTTTCAAATACTCAATGGCCTCGTCGTCATGCCCGCAGGAAGCCAGTGCACGTCCGTAACGCAGGAGAAACGAACAATTACTGCCATCGATTTCAACACTCTTCTCTGCCAGGCGCAGCGCAATCTCATCGCCCTGTTTTTCCCTGAGATATAATTCGCTCAGAAGGCTCAGCGCTTCGCCATCGAACTCGTCAAAAGAAAGTCCTCGCTGCAGCCATTTGGAAGCCTCGGATACATTATCCAGATGGTAATAGCTGACACCTATAAATCGGCAGCATTTTCCTGCCGACCTCCGATCCTGCTGCTCTTTATACCAGTTCTCAAGCTGTGCGGCACTCTGCCTGAATTTCCCGCAATGAAACAGTGCTACTCCCCATTGATAATTGAGGTCGTTCAGGGCGCCACGCTCTTCCGCGTCTTCAGCATCATTGACTTTCAGCGCCTCTTTAAAACAGCGGGCGGCAGTGGCATGGTTTCCGGCTGACTGCTCGATCAGACCCTTATTATAGAGCGCCATGAAATTTGTCGGTACCCGCTCTAGCACCTTGTCAAAGCTCTTCAAGGCCTCCGAGGTTCTATTCATGAGCGCGTAGGTAACGCCAAGGCTGTTCAAAAGGTTACTGTCGAACCCGGCCAGTTCGTTGCCGTGCCGATACTCGCGGACGGCATGAGACAGATCTCCCTCGCCAAAATAGATATCGCCGCTGATGTTCAGGCTCAGAGCGTCGAATACGACACAGCTTCCGGGGCCGAAGAAGGCGCCATGCAAAAGTGCTTTCTGACAGTTTCGCAGGATCCTGGTTTTCGGGTAGTTCCTGAGCGGATAGCTGCTAACCCCCGCCGAGAATGAATAGCCGTCCCCATGAGTCTTCTTCAAACGGCTGATGATCTCAAGAGCCCATCTCTTACCTTTTTCTGCATCAAAATCAGGCTGTAAGACAAAATAGCCGTGCTGGTCTCTAACAAATGTTTCTCCATCAAGAATGCGTCTCACCGCTTTATCAAGGCTCGTCCTGTCTGCAAAATCGGGTTTTAGACAGATCAGACAAAACCTGTCCATCTGCTTCCAGCGACGCTGCAGGGCGGCAAGCACACTCCGGGACACGGGCTGGAGCGGGAAGTTCTGTGGATTTACCAGAATGTCATAGTCGCAAAAGGCAAACGGACCCCTCCGGCAGGCAACGTGCAGCGCATGCCATGCTTCATCAACGATGATCATTCGTTTATCTCCACCCGGCAGCGGCTCTGTGCGGTTAAGATGCAAACTGCTGCTGCCGCAATGTACCCTTTTTGCCTGTTTCGTTTTCATGAAGGAAATAAGAGACAGGCAGAACGCCTTCAGGAATTTTCGGTCCCGGTCCGGAATAATGAAGGCAAAAACAGACTGACCGAGATGAAATAGAGGAAATGAAGAACGGTTATATTCGGCTAAAGAACGCGACATATGGCGCACATGGGAAAAGACATCCCTGGGTGATCGCGCCCGCGGCAGCAGTTCCACCAGTACAACGTGAAAATCCTTTTCACTTTCATGTTCGGCGAGCATCTCGGTAAACAGAAACGCATTGTATAGCGACGATACAGGGTCGCAGCCAGCCTTTCTGATCTGGGCGAATTCCCGTTCAAGAGAGATACCGCACTCCTGCAGCCACTCGCCTGAGGCCCGTTCTACGACAACGGGATCAATACCCGAGACAACGGCAATGAGCGGATCCTCACTGTCTCCGGTTAATGGAAACAAGATCGTTGTCGAGCCCGCCTTGCGGGGCTGATGGTGTGCCTTGACGTGTTTGAGAATCCTTCTCTTTTCATCGTCTCTAACATCCATCTCATAGTGCTGCATGGCTGATGAGGCAAGGAAAACGACCCCTGATGACGTCGGAATGAGTTGCCTGAAGACCTGCTTATACCGGGACGCAAAAACGAAGTAGTCCGTTCTGGGTGGTGAAACGGGAAGCAATGTCAGAGGAAAGGAAACCGGTCGCATCT
>JAHEMX010000480.1 GCA_024643445.1 Desulfobulbaceae bacterium
CCCGACTCGCACCATTCGGGGCATTTGTGACGCTCGCACCGGGCGTTGACGGACTGATCCACATTTCCAAGCTGGGCCAGGGCCGAAAAATAAATCACCCCCGCGAGGTGGTCGAAGAAGGACAGAGCATAGAAGTGGTCATTGAATCAGTCGAGTCGGACAGCAGACGAATATCCCTTGCACCGGCAGATTATACCTCTGCTGAAGACTTGGCCGAGAAGGAACGGGAGGTCTACAAGTCCTTTGCCCAAAACAGCAAAGCAGAGAAGAAAAGCGGGGACATTGGCACCTTTGGCGAGTTGCTCAGGAAAAAACTGGAGCAGAAGAAAAGCTAGCGCGAACATTTTCATGAAAAATTCCGCGCTGCAATCACCTGTGAGTGAAATAAATCACTTAAAAAGAATTTTCAAAGTGGCAGGGGCTGCGTTTTGTGCGCCCCGCACTCGCCCGGGGATCAGGCAGGCTTCCCGGTTTCTTGAGAGAACAGCGATTGGCGGTGCATTTCAAACATGATCACGGCACCGGCCACCGAACTGTTGAGCGAATCGATATCTCCTGCCATGGGTATGGAAATCAGTACATCGCACGAACGTTTAACCAGGGGCCTGATACCCCGCGCTTCATTGCCGATAACCAGGCATGCCGGCAGGCAGAGATCGGTATGGTAAATCGACGTTCCTTCCGGATCCTTGACGGCGCCAAAAACCCAGGCGCCCACTTCTTTCAAGGCCAGCAGAGCGTCAGACAGATTCCCGACCTGGCAGATCTTGACACGGGATAACGCTCCTGCGGCAGCTTTTGCAGCACTCCCGCCGAGAGGAGCTGAACGCTCCCTGGTCAACAGCACATGTTCCACCCCGGAAGCGTGCGCCGAGCGAATAATAGCGCCGAGATTATGGGGATCCTGGATACAGTCACAAGCAATTATTTTCGGGTTTTCATGATTTTGTACCCGCTCTGAAAACTGTGACAACAACTCATCAAACGGCAGCAGTTTAACCGGCGCAACTCTAGCGATCACGCCCTGATGAATAACCGGTTCATCCACAGCACCGTCGACCGTGATCCGCTCGGCAAAAGTACATTTGGTCTGCGCATTGCGGGCGCAATCGATAATTTCCTGCCAGCTGCTTCCGCGTTTGTCTTTTTGCAGAATCAGCTCGGTAATGCGTTCAGGCTCTGAACACAGGGCTTCCAGCACGGTGTGCAGTCCCCAGATCAGATCATCACTGAATTTGACTCGCAGTTCAGAACGGCCCGGGCCTTTTTGCTTTGCGGGCTTCATGAGCCGCTCCCGACAAAATCCTGCCCGGACATTGTTTTTCTGCTGCGCGCCCGCTCGGCGTAGATGATGCCGGACAATACCTGCGCCGCATTTTCAACACGATCATTGACAACCAGATACTCATAGGCATCGCAAGACTTCAGCTCTTGGGCAGCATTCTTCAATCGTTTGACAATCGTCGCCTCATCTTCAGTACCACGACCCCGCAGACGCTTTTCCAGCTCGGAAAGATCGGGAGGAGCGATAAAAACATGGATAGCGGGAAGTCTGCTTTCCCGGCGAATGATTGCTGCGCCCTGCACATCTATGTCAAGTACGATGTCATAGCCTTTATCAAGTTTCTTGCGGAGCGGTTCAAGGGCGGTACCATAATAGTTGTCATGCACTTCGGCCCACTCCAGGAACTCACCGTTGTCAATCATTCTCTCAAAACGGGGCCGGTCAACAAACCAATAATCTGTACCATCAATCTCCCCTTTACGGGGTTCCCGGGTGGTATGAGAGACGGAAAAAGCAAGGTTTTCAACCGCTGACATGACCCGCCTGAGAATAGTGGTTTTACCCGTACCCGAAGGTGCGGAAACGATGATCAGAGTGCCGCTCACCGGGAATCCTCGTCATGTTCTGGTTTAAACATATCCCGGTATTCCGAAAGGTTATACCCGGGCTGCAGGGCCGCAAGGCGCTGGGAAATAGTATCGGGCTGAACGGATGACAGGATCACATGATTGGAATCCGTTATAATGATGGACCGGGTTCGTCGCCCCTCGGTCACATCGATTAAACGCCGTCCCTCCCTGGCAATCTCCTTCAGCTTGCGGGCCGGTGAAGAGCCGGTATTAATCACCGCAATAACGCGGTTCACCATGACGGTATTGCCAAATCCAATATTCAAAAGCTGCATGCTGTGGACTATCCTTGCGGCTGATATGTTTTGGGGTTATTCAATGTTCTGTACCTGTTCCCGCATTTTTTCGAGTTCGCTTTTCAGGGCCACGGTCTTGTGAGCAATCCCTGCGTCATTGATTTTGGAAGCGACGGTGTTCACCTCACGCAGAAATTCCTGAATCAGAAAATCGAGTTTGCGCCCGACCGGCTCCGCGCTCTGCAGCAGAGCTTTGAATTGGGCAATATGGCTTTTTAAGCGGACCAGTTCCTCGGTTACATCGGTCTTGTCGGCAAGGAGAGCAACCTCCTGGGCGAGTCGCATCTGATCAAGTTCAATGGTGCCGAGCAGCTTTTCCAGCCTCTCCTTGAGCAGTTTCTCACGCACCCGGACCAATTCAGGAACATGCTGCTCGATTTCGCCAAGCACGGCGGTAAAAAACCGCAAGCGTTCGGCAAGATCAGTGGTAAGAGCACCCCCTTCCTGCTGCCGCATCTCTTCACAACGCTGCAGAGCACTGCGCACACCGTTTTCGAGCAGGAGCCAGAGTTCATCAACATCCTCTGTTTGCTGCTGGCGGGTCAGAACATCGGGCAAGGAGGCGATCAATCTCAAATCGATCTGCGGATCAATAGCAAGTCCGGCTGCGAGTTTCTCCAGCGCCTGCTTGTAGGTCCGCCCCAGCTTGTCATCAACCCGGACCTCCACCAGATCTGAAAAATCTCCTGACACAGAAAGGTTGAGATCAACGCGGCCACGCTGGTGATACTCGCCGATGATCTTTCTGATAGCATCTTCGAGCACATTATAATCACGCGGCAGTTTTATCTTTGCATCCAGAAAGCGGTTATTCACGCTTCTGACCTCAATGGTCCATATCCGCCCCTGCCGCTCCACTTCGGCACGGCCGTAACCCGTCATGCTTTTCAAAACCATTGCGTTACCCAATTGATAATCTGTTCAGTCAGAACAGGCGGACCATAAAAAAAACGGTGCACCGGAGAAGCTCCCCGAGCACCGTTCAAGCTTCCAGCGCAGGATGAATTGGCGGATCACCTCATTTCTGGGCCATGGCAGCATCCAGTTCAATAATGAGCTTATCGGAAATATCGATGCCCTGTGCAAAGAAGACGACACCGCTCTTGGAGTCAAGGATAGCGGTATAGCCGTTTGCATCTCCGTAATTTGCTACGACCTTCTCTAGCGCTTTCAGGATAGGTGCCAGTTCTTTCTCCTGCATT
>JAHEMX010000481.1 GCA_024643445.1 Desulfobulbaceae bacterium
GAGCGAATTCGCTGGTGGAAGGACGTTTATGCTGTCGGACGTGATGTGCAGATCAACGGTGTCGTCAGTCCCGGCAACCAGGTAGGAGGTCTGGCCAACATCCTTGAAAAGTCCCTGGGCTCTGCGATGAAGGGTGGTACCGGCCCGCTCATGGAAGTGTATAAATATGCCGAAACGGTTGATACCAAAGGGCTCGTTTTCATGGATTCGCCCGGCTACGACCCGCCGTCCGTCACCGGCCAGATCGCGGGAGGCGCCACGCTGATAGCCTTTACCACCGGCCGGGGTTCGATGTTTGGTTCCAAACCGTCCCCCTGCATCAAACTGGCTACCAACACCCCGATGTATCAATGGCTGGAAGAGGATATGGATATCAATTGCGGGCAAATCCTTGATGGCGGCAAGAGCGTTGAAGAAATGGGACAGGCGATTTTCGAGCTCATGCTGGCGACGGCCTCCGGAAAGAAAAGTAAAAGCGAACTGCTCGGCCTCGGGGACAACGAGTTCGCTATCTGGGATATCGGTATTATGGGATGACCGGGCCAGGCTCAGCCGGAGACGATGGTGATGGTGGAAATGGGCGATCCTGCCCGACTCCATTTTTAGCGGTAAAACGACAGACGGTTTTGTCGAGAAACATCTGCATAGGGCGCGGCTAGAGAGTCGCAAATTCTAAATCCGGAGTGTTAGAGACACAAGGAGGAGTACAAATGGGTCAAAAAAGAAAAGTTACCGTACTGACGATGATTGCCACGCTTGCTCTGGGAGGGCTGTTCGCTGCATCGACAATGGCAGCTGATTACCCCGATAAATCGATTTCAGTTCTGCAGGGTTTCAAGGCCGGCGGCGGAAGTGATGCCCTTGCCCAGCTGACCCAGCCTTTCCTGGAAAAGTATATCGGCAAGAGCTTTGTCAACCAGTATATCCCGGGCGCAACAGGAGCGATTGCCTGGACACAGCTGACGAAACAGACAAAGGCTGACGGCTACACCATATCCATCACCAACACCCCGATGTTGATGACCAATTACATCATGAACGAGGAGATCAAGTACAACATCAACGAGTTGACCCCGATTGCCAACGTGGTCACCGATCCGGGAATTATCGTCGTCAGCAAGGACAGTCCGTACAAAACGGTCCAGGAATTTTTTGAGGCCGCCAAGAAAAGTCCGGGCACGCTCACCGTGGGAAACTCCGGGATAGGCGGCGATGATTTCTTCACAACGCTGATCGTCGAAAAAGCCACCGGCCTGAAATTCCAGATGATTCCGTTCCAGGGCGACGGCCCCTCCTGGCAGGCGGCCATGGGAAACAAGATAGATGCTAGTTTCAACAATCTCGGCATCACCTTCCTGCAGATCAAGGCCGGCAACCTGCGTGCCCTGGCTCTCTTTGCTCCAGTGCGCGACGTGAACCTGCCCGATGTTCCGACCTTGAAAGAGATCGGTTTTGACGTCTCGTCCGGCTCCTCGCGCGGCTACAGCGCACCGAAAGACATCCCTGCCGAAGCAAAGGAAG
Organism: Desulfobulbaceae bacterium; assembly: GCA_024643445.1. Classification (GTDB taxonomy): domain Bacteria; phylum Desulfobacterota; class Desulfobulbia; order Desulfobulbales; family Desulfocapsaceae; genus Ww85. The sequence continues at coordinate 1,522 of JAHEMX010000481.1, forward strand.
CTCTGCTCAAGGCGTTCCGCCAGATGGGTGATGATCCCGAGTTTGCCAAGACAGCTGCTGAGCGGGCACTGACCATCGACATGAAATATGGTGATGACTACACTGCCTACCTGCAGAAACAGGAAGTGGAGTTTGGTAAAATCTGGGAAGAAGTAAAAGGTCAATACAAAGCTAAATAAGGACTGAGCCCGGTAAGGGGGTGAACCAGCTTCATCCCCTTGCCCGGTTCCAGGAGAAACAAGCATGAGAAAACTCATCCCGTATGTCCTGTTCGCGGGATTCATTGGTGTCGTCGCGATTATTCTGTACATAGACACCCTGGATATGACAAAGGCTGCCTACCAGCTGCCCCGGCTCGTTATTATGTTGGTATTGGCGCTTCTGGCCATGATGATTGTCGAGAGGTTCCTGCAGATCAGGAAGGCAGCGGTTATCATGGAACCCGCCCCCGGCACCGAGCCGGTCGAGGAAACGGCTGAAGTCGCTGACGGCACCGTCAGCCCGGCCCGCATCGCGGTCTTTGTCGTGCTGCTTATAGCCTACGTGGCGACTATTAAACCCTTGGGGTATTTCATCGCCACGCCATTGTTCCTCGTTGGCATCATGGCCTATCTGCGTGCGACGAGTTGGTTCCGGATCATCTTTATTGCCGTCGGTTTTACCGGATTTGTCTATTTTTTATTCGTCTTCTTTCTGAACTTGCCGGTACCGATGGGTATACTGGCCTCGTAAAAGGAGTGATCTCGTGATTTTCGATGCTATCCTTACTGGTTTAACCGGAGTCATGGCTCCTCTCAACCTGGTCCTCGTCGTCGCCGGTACGATAATCGGCATGTTCGTCGGGGCAATGCCCGGGCTCTCCGCCACCATGGCGATAGCGCTGCTGCTGCCGCTGACTTTCCCGCTGCCGCCGGCGTCGGGTCTGGCCCTGCTCGCCTCGCTCTACATGGGTGCCATGTACGGCGGTTCAATCGCCGCCATCCTGCTCAGGACACCGGGAACTCCCGCGGCGGCGGCGACTATTCTCGACGGCTACCCGATGGCCCAGAAAGGACAGGCCGGCAAAGCGCTTGGCGTTTCTCTGGTGGCATCATTCATCGGCGGCGTCATCAGCAGTATCGCACTGTTGACCGTGGCCCCGATTCTCGGCCAGGTCGCCCTGCAGTTCGGGCCGGTGGAGCTCTTTTCCGTCGCCGTACTCGGCCTGACGATCATTGCCTCGCTGTCCCGGGGCTCGACGGTCCTCGGTCTTCTGTCCGGGTCGATCGGCGTGCTCGTGGCGATGGTCGGCATGGACAATATTACCGGCACGCCGCGGTTTACCTTCGGCAACATCAACCTGTTCGGCGGCATTTCATTTATCGTGGCATTGATCGGCATCTTCTCCATTCCGCAGGCCATCCGGCTGATCGAAAGAAAAGGCGCAGCCGAGCGAAAAACCGTGGTGAACAGCATCACCGATCGGATGCTGCCGACCTGGATCGAGTTCCGGTCGATGATTAACACCATCATCCGCTCCTCCTTCATCGGCATATTCACCGGCATCATACCGGGAACCGGCGGCGACACCGCCTGCTGGTTCGGCTACAATGAAGCGAAGCGCTTCTCGAAGGAAAAGGAGAAATTCGGCACCGGGCATCCTGAAGGGGTTGCCGCGGCGGAAGCCGCCAACAACGCCGTCGTCGGCGGATCGCTGATCCCGACCATATCACTCGGTATCCCGGGCAGCTCCTCCACCGCGGTCCTGATGGGCGGGTTGATGGTGCACGGCATCATGCCGGGGCCGACGCTGATGACCGAGTACGCCGATGTGACCTATACGCTGATCTGGGCCGTCATGCTTTCCAATTTCGCGATGCTGTTCGTCGGCCTGTTCATGACCCGCTT
>JAHEMX010000482.1 GCA_024643445.1 Desulfobulbaceae bacterium
TTCGCATTCCACATCGCCTCGCCGCCGGTGGGGAACTTCGTGACAGACGCCGGTGGCGATCCAGCCGCCAATGTTGCGTGTGCGTCGCCGGTTGAAGGTGCGCCGCCGCCAAGCCGGGGATGCTCTGAAAAATCCGGGAAGCCTATTCAAAAGCGCCTGCGGCGGCATCGCACGTACGTGGGACTATACGGCGGAGAGCACTTTGAAGAGGATGTTAATGCTAAATTTATCGAAGAAGGCAGTGCTGCCCTTTCGCGCGTCCCCTTTTACTAACCATCAGAATCATAAAATTAAGTCGAGTCAGGCAGGCAAAACCCAAAATGAAATCCACCACGCCCATTTCATTCGCGGCCCTTTTGGCCTTTTCCCTGGCCGCCCCCATGGCCTGGGGGCAGGCAACGCTTGGCAATAATGTCGCCGTTCAAGTCACGAGCAGCACAAATCCCACCGCTCTCATATCCGTCAATCCCGGCAATGAGGGCTGGTCCAGCGACAGCACGACCCTGGATGAGGCATTCAACGCGCCGGTCGTCGCCTATGCCTTGTTCAATGACTCGGCGACTCCCGTTGCCAGTGCAGGCGGACTCATCAGCAACCTTAGCAGCAGTTTCGGATCAGACGACAAATTGTCACTCTGGACGGCCAGCGACCCCAACAGCAATCCTGCCGATGTCACCGGTGCGGGGGTCAGATGGACACCCGAATCGACCTTCACCGTTGATATTTCCACTCTTACAAATGATAGCGTATATACGACCTATGGCAACCCACAGGACATCATCGCCACGCTTCCGGAGGAGGATCGTTTTCAGGTTGGGGAGCACTGGCTGGTCCGACCGGACACCGAGACTGGATACCTATATTTCAAGAAGATCATCGAGACCACGATGAAGGATTTCCCCGCACTATCCCAAATCACCGTTTGGTGGCGAGGGAAAGCCGGCACAGATTTCGGTGGATTGACATTGAGCATGACACCCTCTGAATTGCCTGCGGCATGGAGGCCTGCCTACGACGCCGCCCCGGAAGAGGCCGGAAACATTTTCGGACCGGGCCCTTTAACTCCCACGCTGACAACTGCATGAAAACCCAAATGGATGGTCGTATTCCCACTGCATCGTATCGCCGCCCTATCGGCATTGTCGTAATTCAAATGATCACCGCCTGGTGTCTTTGCATGGCCGCCTATGCCCTGCCACCCGACCTCACGGCGGGCGGTGCGCCCACGACCACGAAAAGCCTCAACCTCGGCCCCACCGGCGCACATGGCTGGATGTATCATGTTAATGACAACAGCAGCGAGAGCCGCCAGATCTTGGTAAATACCGTGGATGTGGGCTCTCCCGCTGATGGCATTCTTGCCGCTGGAGATGTCATTCTGGGGGCGGATGGCACGGGCGCGAACCCGTCGAATTTCAACTCGGATGCACGTAAGGCCTTCGCAAAGGCCATAGCGGATGCCGAGGCGAATTCTCCAGCCACCCTGAAGTTGCTGCGCTGGCGTTCCGGCGTGACGACCACCGAAACGATCACCCTGCAAACCATGGGGGCTTATTCAGCCACCGCTCCCTACAATTGCCCGAAGTCCGCCCTGATTCTCGACCAGGGCTTGGACTATGTGATGGCGCATCAGGACAAGGGTCATTACGGGCTTGGTGTTCTCCCATTGCTTGCAGCCAATAATCCCGCGGATCCCGATAACGCGGCAAGAATGGCAAGAGCCCAGGTCGATGCCTTGGCGGTCATGCCAAGCCAGTCCGAGATCGATGAGATCTACGCAGGCATTATTCCCGATACCTCATTGCTCACATGGAGCGTGGGTCACAGGTTGATCGTGCTCGCCGAATATTACCTCACAACGGGTGACACACAGGTCCTCCCGGGTATCGAGGCTCTGTCCCTGTGGGCAGCCAGAGGTCAAAGCCTGCTGGGAACCATTGGCCACCGTCTGAATGCACCCGATCCGGATGGTTCTTACAACGGCACCTACAAGTATGGATATGGTGTCGTGAATTCCGCGGGAATGCCCTGCTACCTTGGCCTTCTTTTGGCGAAGCAATGCGGACTGACCAACCCGGAGATAGATCCTGCCATCGCACGATCCAGCCGCTTCTTCGCCTCATATACGGGCTATGGGGCCATTCCCTACGGCGAGCACGAACCCTCCCGTGCCAGCCATGAGAGTAACGGAAAATGCGGCCTCGCTGCCATCTGCTTCTCACTAGAGAACAACAATCATTTGGAAGGGGGTAAATTCTTTGCCCAAATGGCCACGGGTGCCGGATCTGAGCGTGAACAAGGACACTCGGGTCCTTATTTCAATTATCTGTGGGCGCCACTCGGAGCGGCGATCGGTGGCGAGCAGGCAGCCGCCGAGCATTTCAGCCGGATCAGCTGGCATCTTGATCTGTGCCGCAGGTGGGACGGAGGTTTTGAATTCAATACCATGATGGAAGGTGGCAATGGCGGCGTTCCCGGATGGAACACCGATTTCTACATGTATGTTCCGGCCCTGCTGACCTATGCGCTGCCGCTTCGACAACTTGAGATCACGGGTCGTAATCCTGACAGCAACCGTTGGCTGAATTCCACACAGGTGGCTGAGGCTATTTTCGCTGACGATTACGTGGCCTCCTCGCGCACCACGAGCGAGCTGGTCTCCGATCTTGGAAGCTGGTCGCCCAAGGTTCAGTACTATGCCGCCAAGGAGATTGGCGATCGCCCGTCGGAACATGCTGCTTTGATTCCCCAGTTGATTGCCATTGCCAATGACACCAACGCAGGCAGACAACGTGCAGGAGCCTGTTTCGCACTTGGCGAAATTGGAAATGGAAGCGCTGCGGCCGACTTGGCCAATCTGCTCGATGATTCTGATGCTTATGTGCGCTACGCATCCGCAGAAGGTCTCCGTTATCTGCCGCAGGCTAACAAGCTTGCGCAGCTCAGCACCATCCTTACTGCCGCCGATACCACGAGTAAGCCATTTTACCCGATCGATGAAGTGGACCCCATCCAGTTCGCGCACCATCGACTCTGCATGCTGCTTTTCTACAGTGGCAGTGCCTACGGCCCCAAGGGTGTTATCTGGGGTTCCGGCATCAATGGAGTTGACCGGAATCTTCTTTACCCTGCCATCAGGGCCGTCGCTGGAAATCCCAACGGCCAGGCGAGAAGCACGCTCGGTGAAACCTATCGCAATCTGACACAGGCGGACGTCGATGCACTTGCCGGCGACATCATTGACTCCGTGGAATATCGCGCTCCTGCTGACAAGATGTTCTCAGACGGTGTCCGGGCTGGCGGCATTGACATACTTGAGACCTATAATATTGCTGAAGGCGTGCCGCTCAGTCGCGGCTTGGTTGAGGAATTCGGAACCCAGACGAGTGAGAAGACCTATGCGCTGG
>JAHEMX010000483.1 GCA_024643445.1 Desulfobulbaceae bacterium
TCCACCCCTCTATTAATACTATGTCGCACGCACGAGCTGTCTCTCTGATGGTTCTCGCAACCCTGCTCTGGAGCATGGCAGGCGTGGTAACCCGACATCTGGATTCCGCCCACAGCTTCGAGGTAACCTTCTGGCGCAGTGCTTTTTCTGTCGTGGCTCTCGCGGCGGTACTGACCGTGAGGCGCGGTCCCGGCCTCTGGCGCGCACTGCTGCACGCTCCCAAATATATCCGGATCTCGGGAATCTGCTGGTCCATTATGTTTACCGCCTTCATGGTCGCTATGACGCTGACAACGGTGGCTAACGTCCTCATCGTTCTGGCGCTTGGCCCCCTGATAACCGCACTCTTCGCCAGATTTTTCCTGCATCACCGTCTGCGACCGGTTACTTGGCTGGCAATTGCTGTTGCCGGCATGGGAATGGTCTGGATGTTTCTCCACGGACGGGAAGCGACATTTTCCCTGGCCGGTTCGCTTATTGCTCTAGCCGTGCCGTTAGCTGCTGCCGTTAACTTCACCATCCTGCAGCATGTCGGCCTCGGCAAGGGGAATAAGGCGACTGTCCCAGGCGCCGAGCCTGTTCCGGATATGCTTCAGGCGGTGCTTATCGGTGCAATAATTTCAGCTCTTGCCACCCTGCCTCTGTCCTGGCCATTTCAGGCATCAGTCCATGACCTGGGGCTGCTTTCGCTGCTCGGTGTCTTCCAGCTTGCCGTACCCTGTATGCTTGTTGTTCGTCTGAGCAGAGATCTTCCGGCTCCCGAGATCTCTTTGCTGTCCCAGCTTGAGGTTGTTTTTGGTGTAACCTGGGCGTGGATGTGGGCTGGAGAGCAGCTCTCAGCCAGTACCTTGAGCGGTGGTACACTGGTGCTTGGCGCGCTTGCGGCAAATGAGGCGGCCCGGATTGTTCGAGATCGAAAGGTCAGGCTACTCCTGTGATTTCTCCTCCATCATTTTCCCGCCGTACTGTCTTTTCAGTTCACTTATATGGGCCGGACCGATGCCGCAGCAACCGCCTATTATCCTGGCCCCTGACCTGATCCAGCCCCCGGCTTCCCGGGCGTATGCCGCAGGGGAAATAACATCGTTGAACTTCCAGTTCGGCATGACAAAGTGTCCTGAATGGGCATATACTCCCAGTGTACCCTGCCAACGCGATTTCAGAATAGAGAAGGCCTCGACAGTATCGGCAACCTCGGTATGCATGATGAATGCCGCAGTACCACCGATCCCTGCAATCGCGTCTACCCCTTCAGCGAGTGTTTGTCCTCGTTCCCAGAGCATCATCTCGCCGGCGTCACCGCGCCTGCAGCTGAAACCGAGCCAGACAGGAAGCCCCGTGCTGCATGCGGCTTTTACCGCCAGTGTACCCTGTTCGATATCTTCAATCATTTCTATGAGGAGTATATCTACTCCTGACACGGCAAGCAGTTCGGCTTGTTCAACATACCATGAGTATGCTTCGCTGAGCGGCGGGTAGCATTTCGTCGGATCAGAGCAGAAGGTGGTTGGGGCTATGGAGCCGGCGATGGCTACAGGCGTGCTTGCGGCCATCTCGCGCGCATGGAATGCCAATTTGACCGCTTCGAGATTCAGGTGCCGGAATTGCCCGGTCAGGCCGGCGGGAAGAAGCATGTGCCTGGCGGTCGAAAAAGAATTCACCGTGATGATATCAACCCCGGCGCGGATATAGTCTTCGTGAACAGCCTGAATAATTTCCGGATGGGTAATAATAGCCTCGGCGGACCAGGCTTTGCTGTTCATCGGAACCCCCCTTTTTTCAAGCTCGGTTCCGGTGGCGCCATCGAGTAATAGTATCTGTCCCTGTTGCAGTTTATCTTCGATAAAGCTGATACCTGTCATAATCTCCCGATGCCCAGATGCACTGTTTATTTCTGTCACCCGGATCATCATTTCCTGCCTGAAAACCCGGAATGCTCTGCTTTGTCGTCAGAAAAGCTGACTTTTGCAAGCCTCTATTAATCATGAAAACGCTCGGATAGAGCCGGTTACCGCTGGTCCCCATGAATCGCAGTTTATTAGAATGGCCGCCCGTTTTCTTTACTTTTTATCCACGAGCATCCAGGAGTTGTTCCGGTTCAGTGCAATCCTCTCAAGCTCCGGAAATCCTGCTTCCCCCCGGGAGATGACGACCATATCGGCGCGATCCAGCAGAGAGTGAACTCTTGCTTTCACGATTCCCTGTTCTGCTTTGACCAGGATGAAAAGTCCCGGATTGACAAAACGAACGAGACTGTTCGATTCACAGACGATGATCGTGTTTGGCGGCACCTGCCTCTTGAATTCGGCAAATCCGCTCAGGATGCCGGCATCATCAGTTCGCAGGTAAAAAACCCTGCCGGCACCTGCCCGCAGCATTCTTGAGGTGTCCTTGGCGGTGTCTCTCCGGGTTTCTTCGAAGAGATCGTCAGCGGATGCATCTTCGGCATGATCGCCATGGAAGGGCTTTTCATCGGGGAACACAGCCGAGACTTTCAGTGCAAATACTTCATGGTGGCAGGAAATCTTTTCAATCAACCGGCAGACAAATTCCGTCTTGCCAACATTTCGGCCGGAACCGCCGACAATAAGCAGTCTAGCGTCGGTAATCATACTTTCCCGCGGCGTTGAGACAGGTTAGGCATCGCCGTCATGGTCTCAACAGGACTGTTCGATGCCGGATATATTCCATTTGGCGTTGTCCTGGTACTCTTCAATTACCTGGACCGGCTGCAGTCTGGTAATGGCTGAGAGCTGCTCGGCAAGGACGCTGCCGACCACCTGGATCGCATTGTCCACCAGATCGGCCCGGAAGCCGGCCGCCTTGAGATCGAGCGTGAATTCCGCGGTGATCAGGCGGGCGATGACCTTGCCCAGTGCCACCCTGGCCCGCTGCAGCGGCTCCTGGTCGAGCTTGAAGTCGAGGATCTTTTTATAGTACCCGGCGATGTTCTCGGTCAGTTCAAAGGTGCTGAAAAAACGGTACAGATTCAATTCCCTCTTCGTTTTCATCATTTTCAAGAGCATGTCTGCAATCTGGCTGTACATGACATCATTGGAGCCTTCAAAAATCTGAAAGGGCCGGCTGTCGGCTACCGCTCTGCCGGCAATATGATCCCTGCGGTATCCGCTCGCCCCGTTCAATTGCAGCAGTGACTGGGCGCTGTCCTGCATCATATCGGTGACAACGGCCTTGGTGGCATTTGCCTGCAGACCAAACGAGGTCAGATTGTTTTTCACGTCCGATACCCGGGCAGTATAACGACACATGGCCGAGTTTATGGTATAGCAGGCCTGCAGTTGCGACAGCCGGTGCTGGACCTGATCATAGGCCAGCAAATTCTTACCCCCGACATAACGCTGCCGGCAGTGGCATATTGCTTCATCCAGAAGCCGCTTAATAAAT
>JAHEMX010000484.1 GCA_024643445.1 Desulfobulbaceae bacterium
GGGGCGTAAACCGGTGAAGAACGCCGATTTATGGCAGGAACTGCTGATCCAGATCAGAAGACATAAAGTAACCTGGAAATGGGTTCGCGGACATGAAACAAATCGCTGGAACAACCGGGCCGATGAACTAGCGGTTGCTGCCCGGAAAGGTTCCGAGACACCGGTTGAAAAGGTGAGAACGCCCGTGCCGGGCGATGACGACATTCACCTCTTTACCGGCGTCACCTGCAAACACGCCAGCGGTATCGGCGGGTGGGCGGTTCTTCTTACCTGGCGAAACCGTGTCCGTTTGCTCGGTGCCAGGGTCGAGGGCATGACCGCCAACCAAATTTACGTCAGGGCGGTCATTGCCGGGCTTGAAAGCCTTAAAAAAGCACTTCCTGTTCACGTTCACACCCACTCAGGCTATCTGCGTGACGGCGCCGATTCCTGGCTGGATGGCTGGCGCAGGCGGAACTGGAAGACGAGGGAGGGCGCAGCGGTCAGCAACAAGGAGTTGTGGCAGCAGCTCTCGGGGCTGCTTGAGCAGCACAAGGTCTCTTTTTACCTGGAAGACCGCGACAATCCGCCCTGCCTGCTGCAGGAGGCTAAGGAACTGGCCCGGGAGTTCGAGCAGGAATGCTGAGCATACAGGCAGACCTCCCATTCCAGCTGGTGAGCCAGTTTTCTCCAGCCGGAGATCAGCCGGAGGCCATCTCCCGCCTCTCCCGTGGTATTGAAAAAGGTGATCACAGCCAGATTCTGCTCGGCGTCACCGGTTCCGGCAAGACCTTCACCATGGCGGCTATTGTCCAGGAGGTCCAGCGGCCGACCCTGGTTATCGCTCCGAATAAAACCCTGGCTGCCCAGCTTTTCTCGGAGTTCAAGGACCTTTTCCCCCATAATGCGGTGGAATACTTCGTTTCCTATTACGATTATTATCAGCCCGAGGCCTACATCCCGCAATCTGACACCTATATAGAGAAGGACTCTTCGATCAATGATGCGATTGACAAGATGCGCCACTCCGCTACCCGTTCCCTGCTGACCCGGCGGGATGTCCTGATTGTCGCTTCGGTTTCCTGTATTTACGGGCTTGGTTCCCCGGAGGAATACCAGAATATGCATCTTTTCCTGCGGCGGGGTGAGGAGCATCCGCCGGAAGAGGTGCAGCGCCGCCTGGTGTTCATGCAGTATGAACGTAATGACATGTCCTTCCATCGTTCAACCTTCCGGGTCAGGGGCGATGTGATCGACATCTTCCCGGTTCATAAAGAGGACCAGGCCATCCGGATCGAGTATTTTGGTGATACCATCGAGGCCATAACCGTGATAGATCCGCTGCGCGGTGTCGTGCTGGAGTCGCTCGATGAATACACGGTTTTCCCCGGGTCACACTTTGTCACCTCGAAAGAGCGCATGCAGATTGCGCTGCGCACCATCAAAGAAGAGCTGAAAGAGCGTCTTGAACTCCTGCACCGGGAAAATCGGCTGGTGGAGGCCCAGCGGCTGGAACAGCGGACCATGTTCGACCTGGAGATGATGCAGGAACTGGGATATTGTAACGGTATCGAGAATTACTCCAGGCATCTGACCGGCAAACCGGAAGGGATGCCGCCGCCGAACCTGCTCGATTATTTTGCCGATGATTACCTGCTCTTCATTGATGAGAGCCATATCGGCATCCCTCAGCTCAACGGCATGTATAATGGTGATCGTTCCCGCAAGAAGACGCTGGTCGAGTTTGGTTTCAGGCTGCCGTCCGCCCTCGATAACCGGCCGCTGCGCTTCGAGGAATTTGAAAGACGGATCAACCAGATCATCTATGTCTCGGCGACGCCGGGTCCCTATGAGATGGAGAAGGCCGAAGGGAGAATTGTCGAGCAGGTGATCAGGCCAACCGGCCTTATTGATCCGGCCATCGAAGTGCGCCCGGCGGCCACCCAGGTAGATGACCTGCTGCACGAGATCAGACTCAGGACGGAAAAGAATGAGGCGGTACTGGTTACCACGCTGACCAAGCGGATGGCGGAGGATCTGACCGAATATTATGAAAAACTTGAAGTCAAGGTGCGGTACCTGCATTCCGATATCAAGACACTGGAACGCGTTGAGCTGATACGTGATCTGCGCAATGGCGATTACAACGTGCTGATCGGCATCAACCTGCTCAGGGAAGGGCTTGATATCCCGGAGGTATCGCTGGTGGCCATCCTCGACGCCGACAAGGAAGGTTTCCTGCGGTCCGAGAGATCTCTCATCCAGACCTGCGGCCGCGCCGCGCGAAATGTCGATGGCATGGTCATTATGTATGCAGATGCGATAACCGGCTCGATGCAGCGCACCATCGACGAGACGCTGCGCAGGAGAGCGCGGCAGCAGGAATTTAACGAGAAACACGGGATCGTACCGAAAACCATCGTCTCTGCGGTCAAGGATACCATCCATCAATACCTGATGGATGCCGGCTACGATTTCGGGGATGGTGGCAAAGGGCTGAAGCCGGTTGCAGAAGAAGAAGTCTTTTACGGGTCGATCAGGGAATTGGAAAAGGAGATTACACGGCTTCAGGCTCAGATGCATACCGCCGCACGGGAGCTCGCTTTTGAAGAGGCGGCCGGGCTCCGGGACCGCATTTCGGCCCTGAGAAAACTGGAGATCGAAATCGGATGAAAAACCGCTTTGTCCATGCACTCTCAGTCCGGGTTTTTCCCTTTCTGCTGGCCTGGCTGCTGCGCTGCTGGTTTGCAACATGCCGGGTGAAGGTCCATGGCTCATTGCACCGAACCGCTGCTGTGAGCCGTGAAAAGGCGGTAATCGCTATTTTCTGGCATTATTCATTGGTCTACGTCTTTTATCATCTGATAAAAGATTCAGCCGCCGTCCTGGTCAGCGCCAGCGAGGACGGTGATTATATCGCCCGACTGGCCCATCACCTTAATTTCACCACGATCCGGGGCTCACGCAATCGCGGCGGCATGCGGGCGCTGAAGGAGATGATACAATGCCTCAAGCAGGGCAGGCACCTGGGGATTGTCGCCGACGGTTCCCAGGGACCTCCGCTTGTCGTCCAGTCCGGAGCCATCCTGCTGGCTTCTAAAACCGGTTCTCCGATTTTGCCGATGGCCTGGTCGGCTTCCAGCTACATGAGATTTAAATCATGGGACCGGACCGCTGTGCCGAAACCCTTTTCCCGGATAGATTTTTTTTATGGCGAGCCGTTTTGGGTGCCTCCGGGGCTTGCCGCTGACAGTATTGAAGAATACCGGCTGAAGCTTGAAGAAGAGATGATCCATCTCTATCAAAAAGCATGGTTGCAATACAACAGAGATGGACATTGAAATGAGTGGCGTAAAGGGAATTATTGTCGGCGGTCTGTCCGGCGGGGCCGGTAAAAGCATCGTATCGGTCGGCCTGGTG
>JAHEMX010000485.1 GCA_024643445.1 Desulfobulbaceae bacterium
TATCTCAACCTCGCACCTCTCCTTTGACCCGATGGCAGCCCCGGTACCCCTGACCATGATCCGTTACTACCTGCGGGAGGAGGAAGGGGGCGGCAGGTTCTCCCTGCTCCGTTCCGATTCGCCGGCTCTGCCGGGGGAGCAGGGCGAGACCGGGGCGGAGGAGAAACGCTTCGTGCTGTGTGAAGGACTCCGGGAGATAAACGTGCGCTATTACGATAATGACGGCCGTGATGGTGCCGAATGGGAAAAAGCGGCGGACAAGAATGAAGATCTCGACGATGAAGAGCGGTTTCCCTTACGGATCGCCATCGAGCTGGTCTTTGCCGCGGGCCCGGTGGACGGGGACAGGACGGAAACCTATGCGGCCGCCCTGATGCTGCCGCCGTCCATCATACGATTTGCGGAGGGCGGCGGTGTCCGGTAAAATCCTGAGAACAGGCGGGCTTTGCCTGCGGCCCGCCGGTCACCGGGGCATGGCCCTGCTGCTGGTCATATCGGTCATCAGCCTGCTGATGGTGGTTATCATGCAGTTCAGCCGCTCGATGCGCCTTGCCCTGGTCGAGACCGTCCGCTACCAGGAGCGCGCGGTCCTGGAAGCCGCAGCGCAGTCCGGAATTGCCATCGGTTATGCGGTATTGCGTGCAGACCGTCTGCTGAATGATTATGATTCGCTCCTGGAAAACTGGGCGAAATTGCAGGACCAGCCGCTTGCGGCCCCGTTCAGCCGGGGGGCGGTGCAGGTGCGCATTGTCGATCTTGACGGACGATTCCCGATAAACTGGCTGATCGAGCAGGCCCGGGCCGGGCAAAACCCGGGCGCCGGCTCCGACAGCGGCCTGACGCCCGAGCAGGCCCGGGAAATGTTTCTCCGCCTGCTGCTCAGCGGCGAGTTTGCCATCGAGGATGAGGCGCAGGCCCGGGATATCGTCGATGCGGTGGTCGACTGGCTCGACAGCAATGACGACGACTCGCCCTACGGTGCCGAGAGCAGCTATTACGAATCGCTGGAAAAACCTTACCAGGCGAGGAATGGCATGCTGGAATTTGTCGAGGAACTCGCCCTCGTGCGGGGCATGACCCCGGAACTGCTGTACGGTAATGATGAAAAGAGCGGCCTGGCGGAGTATATTACGGTGCACAGCGCGAAGGGGAGGATCAATATCAATACGGCCCCGGCCCCGGTGCTTCTGGCGCTCGATGACCGGATCAGTCCGGAAGATGTGGAGAACATCATCGCCTTCCGGCAGGAGGAGACGTCATCCGGTCGGCTGGGGGAGCTTTCCTGGTACCAGGGTATTCCCGGCTGGCCCGGAGATATCGTGCTGGACACCAGGGTGATAACCATCGCTTCATCCGCTTTTCTGGTCAGTGCCGAGGCAACGTACAACGAGAGCCGGATTCAGATTACCGCGGAAGTCAACAGGGCAGACAATGACCGGCTGGAAACGTTTTATATCAGGATGGACTAACCGGTATATTTCACGAGTTGAGACAGCCTGCTTGTCAAGGAGACGTGCGATTAACCATACAATAGTAGGTGAATCGCTAAAGCGACGCGGGAAAGCAGGATCTATCGAATCGCCTCTGGTGAACAGTGCCAGTCACTGAAACACTGGTAGTGAAGGGAGTAATTGTGTATTCTCCATTCATTGAAATTGGCGTAATATATCTATTTTTCCCAGAGACATGAGAGCGTTTCTGGAAAATGTTCATGAAATGTTCGGGTTAAGTGATGGCAGAGACAGCCACCCTGGCACTTGATATCAAGAATAACGTCGTTGCGGGTGTTTTCTTTACCGAAAACAAACGGGTTCTGACGGTTCTTGCCGCACACTGCTCTTTTCTCGCCGAGCCGTCCTCCCCCGCCGGTCTTGAAGCCGCGGTGGCCGAGGTCGTCGAGCGCTGCGGGGCCCGGGGCGCGCGCTGCCTGGTCACCTTCGGCGCCGAACATTTCAACTACCGGAGCATGCACCTGCCCTTTGAGGACAGCAAGAAGGTGCGCAGTGTGCTGCCGTTTGAAATCGAGGACAACGCCTCCTTTAACGATGAGCCCTTTCTCTTTGATTACCTGCTCGGCCCGGGCACCGAAGAAGGCACCGAGGTCTTTGCCGCCCTGATAAAAAAAGCGGCGCTGATCGAATGGCTGGCCCTGCTGCAGACGGCAGGCCTTGATCCCGAGATCGTAACCATCTCGGGGCTGCCTGCCGCCTTCAACATGTGCCGGTACGCCGAAGCAACGCCTCAAAGCTACGCCCTGCTGCAGATCGGTTTGACCAGGGCAACCTTTCAGCTGATCCGCAACGGCGAGGTCAAGGCGATACGCTCCCTGCCCCATAACCTCAGGCAGCAGGGGGGCATCCGCTATGCAGCCGAAACGGGCAAGCTGGAAGTCGCCGATGCCGGGCAGCTCGAGGCGGCCGCCGGGGACCTGGCGGCAGGGGTGGCTAACACGCTGTTTGCCCTGAAAGCGGACGATGCGGAAGCCGAGGAGGTCCCGGTCGGCGTTGGCGGGCTGCTCGGCGCCCTGGAGTCCTGCCGGCGGGTTGTGCTCGAAGCTCTTCCCGCACCCGCGCTGAATACCGACTGGCTGCAGGCCATCGCGATCGAAAATCTGCAGTCTGCGGCCGCCCCCTGGCCGCACGGCTCGCTCGATGATGCCATCGCCCTGGCCTGCTGCAGCCCCAGGGACCGGGAGCGGATGAATTTCAGGAAGGATGAGCTGGCCTTCAAGAGCGGCCGCGGCCGCTTTCCGCTTCCGCTCCGGGTGGCCTTGGCCTCGCTGCTGGCGCTGGCTGTGGCAGTGGTTCTCTACCAGGGTTTTGACTACCAGCGCATGAAGCAGAAGCGCAACAAGCTGGCCGACCGGATCGTTTCCCAGTTCCAGGAACTGGTGCCGGGCACGCAGCCGGGCAAGGAGCCGGTCAAGGAAATGCAGATAAAGGTCAATAAACTGCGGGAAACCGCGGCAGTAGACAGCAATCGCGACACGAGCCTGACCACGGTAAAGTTGCTTGCGGATATCTCCGAGCGCATCCCGGAGGCGATCCCTGTCTCCCTCGAGCGTTTCATCTACGACCGGAAGACCATCAGGATAAAGGGGCTGACCGACAACTTCAATTCCGTTGACATGATGAAAAAGGCGCTGGAACAGTCTCCCCATTTTGCCATGGTTTCCATCGGCTCCGCAAATATCGACCCGAAGGAGCAGGGCGTGCGGTTTGAGTTGAAGCTCGACCTCTAAGACGAAAGGTTAAACTATGGCTAAAAAAAATATACTATCCGGATTAAGAGCAAAATCGGGTTTTGACCGTCTCGGCGGGCGGGAGAGGCTGTTTGTTTCGGCAGGCGTTGCCTTCGTCGTCTGTTTTGTCGTCTTCCTGGGGATTATTTCC
>JAHEMX010000486.1 GCA_024643445.1 Desulfobulbaceae bacterium
CATGTTCTCGCCAAGCTGGCGCATGGTCTTCATCCCCTCCTCATCCCCGGCCGCCTCTCCCTTGTCTCGGCCTATCCCGATATTCCAGTAACTTGAACCGACCACAATCATCTGCCCGATGAGAAAAAAATGATTCATCGAGTCAAAGGCATGAATCCCGCCGGCCCGGCGAACCGCCACCACCGCTGCCCCGAGTTTCCGTTTGTAGAGCTCGCCATTCGCCCGGCCTACCATGCCTGATCGATCGATGAGGGCTTTCATTTCCGTTGACAGGTCGGCAAAATAGGTCGGCGAGCCGAGAAGGATGCCGTCCGCGGAGGCCATTTTAGCGATACAGTCATTAACAATGTCATCCTTGATGACGCAGGAGCCGTTTTTCTCCTTGATGCAGACAAAACAGCCCCGGCAGCCCTTGGGGTTCGTACCGGCAAGTTCCACCAGTTCCGTCTCTATGCCGGCCTCCTGCAAAGGTTCCAGAACGGTACGCAAAAGCAGGGCCGTATTGCCATCTTTCCGGGCACTACCGCAAAACGCGACAACTTTCATAATCTCACTCCTTCACACTGATACGGGTCAGATGAATCACCAGAGCCTTCTCCAGTGTTCACCAGGAAACGCAAAAAAAACATCACTTTGATCTTGAATGAGTTATATAAACATGGATAAAAGGGCGTGACAATTCTTTTAGACAGTAACACGGCCGGCATCACCTCTCTCCAACCCGGCACCGGAGATTATCCATCATTCAAGCGGACAATTCTCATGGAAACAATATTGATCCTGACCACCGGCGGAACAATTGACAAGATTTATTTTGATGCCAAAAGCACCTATGAAATCGGTCCCCCCAGCATTGCATATCTGCTTTCCCGGCTGAACCTGTCCATCGGTTACCGGACAGAGTCCCTGATGCGCAAGGACAGCCTGGAACTCACCGAGGATGACCGCACGATCATACTCGAAGCCGTTATCAAGGCGGACGAAGAGCGCATCATCATCACCCACGGCACTGATACCATGGCCGAAACAGCCCGGGTCCTATCTTCGGTCACCGGCAAAACCATCGTTCTCACCGGCGCCCACGAACCGGCTCTTTTTACCACGAGCGACGCCCTGTTTAACATAGGCGGCAGCATGGCCGCTGTACAGACATTGCCCCACGGTGTCTATATCGTCATGAACGGCGCCGTGTTCGATTCCGGCAATGTCAGGAAAAATCTGCAGAGGAATCGTTTTGAACGGATAAAATAATCACCGGACAATCACCGGTGAACTGGGACAGGTTCGCAGCTAAACCGTCGGTTAACCGCTGCCTTGCCACAGGAATAAGGCCTTTCACTTTAAAATGGTGTGACAATGAAACCCGAAGCTGTCAACAAGCTGGTGCTGCTCGCTCTGGTTCTGTTCATCTCTGTCGTTTTTCTCAGCATGATTCAGCAGTTCCTGATGCCGCTCTTCATGGCCGGTCTTTTTTCAGCCATGCTCAGTCCCGCCCATGACTGGCTGACAAAGCGGCTCGGCGGGAAAGAGCGTTTGGCCTCGATGCTGACCATTCTGGCTATTGTCTTCCTGGTGCTTGGTCCCCTGTCAATCCTCATCGGCATCGTGGTAGCCCAGGCGATAAGCGTGGGGCATTCGGTTACCCCGTTTGTCCAGGAACTGATGAACGAGCCCACGACCATGAGCCGGTACCTGGAGAAACTCCCCTTTTACCAGGAGCTGTTGCCGTACCGCAACTTCATACTGGGACGGGCCGGTGAGCTTGTCGGGATAGTTTCAAATTTCCTTGTAAATTCGCTATCTTCCATGACGAGGCTGACCGTAAGCGCCGTATTCGGCTTGATCATCATGCTCTATGTGATGTTCTATTTTCTGAGCATGGGGGATGTCCTGCTCCGCAAGATCCTTTATTTCCTGCCGCTCCAGGACAAGGACGAACAAAGGCTGCTCCAGCGCTTTACTTCCGTAGCCCGGGCGACGATCAAGGGTACCCTGATTATCGGACTGATGCAGGGATCAATCTGCGGCCTGGCATTTGCGCTGGCCGGGATACAGGGACCGGTATTCTGGGGCACCGTCATGGCCGTGACCTCGGTCATCCCGGCTTTCGGCACCGCCATTGTCTGGGGCCCGGCCCTGGTTATCCTCGCCGTCCTGGGGGATTTCCAGGGAGTCGCTATTCTCGTTGTCGTCTGCGGCCTTGTTGCCGGTAATCTTGACAACCTTCTCAGACCGAGACTTGTCGGAAAGGACACGGAGATGCACGACATCTTTGTCCTCTTTTCAACCCTGGGCGGTATCTCCATGTTCGGCATACTCGGAATTATCATTGGTCCGATCATTGCCGCGCTGTTCATCACCACCTGGGAAATCTATGGAGATTCCTTCCGGGACTATCTTCCCGATGTCGAGCTGATTTTCAAAACGAACAATGTCCCTCCCGGGGGAAAGGAGCAGCAAGGCGCCGAGAGCGAGGACTGAGCTTCTTCCTCATTTGTGGCCATTCAAAATTGACGAAAAACGGTCGTTCATCGGTGCTCCCGGCAGCAATTTTGACATGGGGAGAAAACCCCGCCTGACGTTCAGGCAGTAAAACGGCTGCACCAACTTCAGTGCAGGCTGCCCGGGTGAAAGGCATATTGCTGAAAAACATATACCCCATACATGGTGAGCAGCCAGACGCCCTGCCAGCGCCGGAAGAAACCTGAGCGATTCATGGTGATGAAGATCCTGAACGAGATAAGAATGAGCAGCATCGCCGGAAAGTGGAAATAGTAGAAATTGGCGGGGATCTCCAGAGGCGCGGCAACGGCTGCTGCTCCTATGACAAAAAGACAGTTCAGGACATCGGCACCAACGATATTGCCCACGGTTATTTCCGGATGCCCCTTGCGAATCGCAGAAATTGCCGTGATCAACTCCGGCAGTGAGGTGCCGAAGGCCACCATGGTTGCGGCAATCACATCATCCGGCACACCAAAGCGAACGGCAATTTCCGCGGCACTGGGAATCAATATTCGTGCGCCGAGGATGATGAACGACAGGCCGCCGATGATCATCAGCCAGACCTGGATCAGATTTCTCGATGCTTCCTGGTCATTGTCGATTTCCGGTATGATCTGTCCGTCACCGGCCTTCGCCCAGCGATACGTTATATAGAGATAGAGGCAGAGCAGTCCCAAAAACAGATAGCCGACCCAGCGTTCCAGAATGGGGGTCTGTCCGGGAGAAGCACTCAGCAGCGCACCAACGGCAAGAACAACGAGCAGCATGGCGGCACCCAATTGCACCCAGCCGGTGCGATTGAGAATAAATCGATTAACCGGTACGGCTGCGAGAATACAAGTCAAGCCAAAGATCAGTCCGGTATCGACAATAATCGAACCT
>JAHEMX010000487.1 GCA_024643445.1 Desulfobulbaceae bacterium
TTACCACAATATTTAGAAAGGGAAAAGGGAGCTGAGTACACGCTGGTACCGGGATCTTTATTACCTGATCTTTCCTGAAACCTGCCTCTGCGGGGAGACAACCGTATCGTGAAGAGAAAACCCAGGAGAACGGATGCTGCCGGCAGGGGAATGCGGAATTCAGCAGCCTATCCAGCCGATAACGCACTCGGGGAAATGCTTGCTACGGTGCAGCAACAGGCGGTAGTATCCTGAACGGAGCTACGTCCCGGGATACCAGAGGTTTTCCGCAATTTTCACGAGCCGTCCGATTTGTCCTCGCGGCCAGACGGAATGGGGAAAAAAAGATTGCCAAAAATCAAATTTGGTGGTTGTCTCCTGCGGTATCTGTCAGGCAAACACGGGCAATATCCCGCTCAGCAAAGTTAAGATAGAGATATTGCCTTTTACTCGATACAAAAGATTGCAATCTGAAATAGACTCCCATCATTAATGGAAAAGCAAACCAATGGGCGATCGTCAGAGCAATAAATTATCAGAGATTCTGGCGGCGAAATTTCAATACACGATTGAGATATCGCCGGATGCTGTTTTCTGGATTGAGCGGAACGGGCAATTTTCCTTCGTCAACGATCAGGCCTGCCGATCTCTCGGCTACCAGCGTGAAGAACTCCTTTCTCTGTACCTCTGGGATATAGATCCGCATTTCCCTAAATCCCGATGGGATCATCATTGGGAAAAATTAAAAATTTTGGGGAAAATCAATCTGGAAACCACTCATCGCCGGAAAGACGGTATTATTTTTCCGGTTGAGGTTTCTGCCTTTCAGGTACTTTTTCAAACAAAGGAATTTCATGCCGCTTTTGTGCGTGACATTACCGCGCGCAAACAGGCTGAAGAGGATATAAAGAAAAAGGAGACAATCTATCGATTGCTTTTTGAATACGTTCCGGACGGTATACTGGTCGCGAATAAAAAAAGTTACTACCTGGATGCAAATCCATCCATGTGCAAAATGCTGGGCTATTCATATGAAGAACTCATCGGATTGCATGCAGCCGACATTGTTGCCCCGCACGAGATCGAGCACATTGAGCCGGCTTTAAAACAGATCGAAGAGACATCCGAACACTTTCGGGTCTGGCTTTTCAAACGCAAAGATGAATCAACCTTTGAAGCGGAAGTAAGCGTCACCAAACTGCCGGACAGCAATTTGCTGGCGCTTGTCCGGGACATCTCCGAGCGCAAGGCCCTTGAAGAACAGCTCATACAGGTACAGAAGATGGAATCGATCGGCCGGCTTGCTGGAGGTATCGCCCATGATTTCAACAATCTGCTGGTACCGATTATCGGCTACACTGAATTGGGAATCAAAATGCTGGCGCCAGACCACAAACTCTACTCTCATCTGAATCGGGTGCATGAATCAGCGCTGCGGGCCGCTACCCTTACCCGCCAGATCCTGGCCTTCAGTCGGAAACAGGTATTGGAGATGCGTGTACTTGACCTGAATTCGGTCATAAACAACTTCAAATCCATGATTCAGCGTCTCATCGGTGAAGATGTGGAAGTCATAACCAGTTTTGAGCCGGATCTCTATTTGATCAAGGCCGATAAGGGCCAGATGGAACAGGTTCTGATGAATTTGGCTGTTAACGCTCGAGACGCAATGCCAACGGGCGGCAAACTGACCATAGAAACCGTCAACGTCTTTCTCGATCAAAACGGGGTCGGCAGACACCCCAGCGCTTTAGCGCCTGGCAAGTATATCATGCTGAGCGTCAATGACACTGGTTGTGGTATGGATATTGAGACACAAAAAATGATTTTTGAACCTTTTTTCACCACCAAGGGTCAGGGTGTGGGAACAGGACTCGGATTATCAACCACGTTCGGTATCGTTAAACAGCACAATGGTGATATCTTTTTCTCCAGTGAGCTCGGGAAAGGAACATGCTTCCAGATTTACCTGCCGCAAATAGAGGGTGAAGTCGAAGAGGAGAGCGAGACCCTTGAGCATTCTGCCTCAACTGACGGGACGGAGACAATCCTGGTGGTTGAAGATTCAGAATCCGTCAGAAAATATATATGTGAAACGCTTGAGTCATGCGGTTTCAGGGTTATCGAAGCGAAAGACCCGAAGGATGCATTACGACATATCGTCAATAAAGAAGAGGTCCATCTTCTGCTCACCGATGTCATCATGCCCGAAATGAATGGCAGGCAGCTGTATGAGAACGCAGCATCTATCAACCCTGCAATCAAAGTATTGTATATCTCGGGTTACACAGATAACGTTATTTCAGACCATGGCATCCTTCACAAGGATGAGAGTTTTCTCCAGAAACCGTTCACGGTGAATCTTCTCATCCGCAAGATTCGCCAGATCTTGCAATAAGCAGACGGTCCTGTTCACCTTATTCAGTTCCTATGACACTTTCCGGTCAGCCAGTCTGGCTCCCTGCACCAGCGAGGCAAGCTTCAGCCAGGCCACCTCGCCCGATACACTCGCGGCCGAGGCGGTTGAGGCAAAGCCGCAGTCCGTTGATCCGACCACTCGCCCGACACCAAGCACTCCGGCAAAATTGACAAGCCTCTGAGCCACCAGTTCCGGGTGTTCTACCGTATTGGAGGTTGTGTCGATAACGCCCGGCAGCAGGACTTTATCCTCAGGAAGCCGGTATTGTTTGAAGAGTTCCCATTCATGGGCATGTCTATGGTTACACGATTCAAGCGAGAGGTAGGTGACAGCCACCTGCATGATCTTCTGGAATATTGTTTCAAGGCCGACATCGCAGTGATGGGTGCCGGCATAATTGCCCCAGCAGATATGGGCGCGGCAGCTCTTCTGTTCAACATGTTCCAAAGCTTTGTTAAGAACACTGATATTCATCTCAATGAGATCCAGAAACTGCCGGTCATCCAGATCCTTATATCGCGTATGCCGGCCCATGGCCAGATCGGGGCAATCAATCTGCAGATAGACCCCGTAGCTGCTGATAATTTCATATTCTTTCTGCAACAGCTCGCCAAGACGCTGCAGGTAGGTTTCATAGTCAGGATAGTAGAAGTTTTCCAGGAACAGGGCGACCGTGCCCGGAGAGGGGGCCGTAAAAAAGAGTTCGGATTGAACACCGGGAAATCGCGCCTTCAGATCACGATGCACCCCAACCATCATGTCGAGTTCATGGCGCAACGAGGCTTCACCCCGATAGTCAAGCTCGCTCGAGCAGGCGGGCAGCTCAATAGGAGCTTTCGGGTTCAGGGTGATCAGACCGTTTCTACCGCTGAAACGCCTGGAATATTCGGGGAGTTCCTCCATATCCCTCGGCAGTGGCGCGATACCGGTCCTGTCAAAGCCGGTGATTCTCTGCACGGTCGCATTGATATAATCGGAGCGAGGT
>JAHEMX010000046.1 GCA_024643445.1 Desulfobulbaceae bacterium
GACAAGCCATGTTCAAAATAGTAAGCGCTCGCGAAGCAGCAGGTTACATTAAAGACGGCGATACCGTGGGCATCGGTGGCGCCGGCGCGGGCCATGCGGTGCCGGACAGGCTGATGCAGGGACTGGGAGAACATTTCGCAGAAACCGGTCAACCGCGAAAGATCAGGGCATTTCACCCGTGCGGCATTGGCGACAACAAGGCAAGAGGAATGAATCATCTGGCCTATGCCGGCCTCGTTGACACGGCTATCGGAGGTTTCTGGGGAAATGCGCCGAAGATGGTTCGGCTGGCACTGGAAAACAAGATTAAAGGCTACAACTTCCCGCAGGGAGTCCTCGGCCACCTGGTGCGGGCAACGGCCTCGGGAAAGCCCGGGGAGATCACTTCTATCGGCCTCAACACCTATGTGGATCCCCGTCTCGAAGGAGGCAAAATCAATGAATTGACCACTGAAGACCTGGTTGAGGTCATCCAGATCGGCGGCAAAGAGTATCTATTCTACAAGGCGATACCGGTCGATGTCGCCTTCATACGCGGTACTTCCATCGATTGCGAAGGCAATCTGACCATGGAGGAGGAAGTCGGATTCTTCTGTATGCTTTCCCTGGCCCAGGCGGCAAAGGTGAACGGTGGTATCGTGATTGCCCAGGTAAAACGTACCAGGGATGGACACTGTGATCCCGGACAGGTCAAAGTGCCGGGGGTGTTTATCGACTATGTGGTCATCGAGCCCGACCAGGAGATGACCTTTCAGACACCCTTCGATCCGGCCCTCGTCAAGCGTGATCTACCCTATGAAGCGGAGGAATTGAAGCTTGAAGGGGTGAAGAGGCTCGTCAACCGCAGGGCAGCACTTGAATTGCGGCCGAACATCTTTGTCAATCTCGGCTACGGCATGTCGGACGGAGTGCCCATCGTCGCCCAGCAGGAAGAGATTTGCGATCAGCTGGTGTTCATGATTGAACAGGGTGCCATCGCCGGCATCCCGACGACAGGGCTCAATTTCGGGGCGATGTTCAGTCCATCGGCCATTCTCGATGACGGCTATCAATTCGATTTTTTCCAGGGTGGCGGCCTGGATATGGCCTTTCTCGGTTTTGCCCAGGTGGACCAGTTCGGCAACATCAATTCCACCCGCTTCGGCACGGGTATCACCGGCAGCGGCGGCTCCATCGATATCTCGTCTTCGGCCAAAAAGGTCGTCTATTGCGGCACGTTTGCCGTGAAATCAGAACAGGAGGTAAGCCCAACAGGTATTACCATCACGCATCCCGGAACATTGAAAAAGTTTGTCGAGCACGTGCAGCAGGTATCCTTTTCCGGCAGAAGTTCCCTGCAACGGGGCCAGACCATTTTCTATGTAACCGAGCGCGCGGTATTCACCCTGACACCGGCCGGTGTCATGCTCATCGAGATAGCGCCGGGTGCAGATCTGCAGCGGGATGTGCTCGCCATGATGGAATTTCGTCCAATCATCAGCGGCAACCTGAAGAGTATAGACCCGAAGGTCTATCAGCCGCAGAGGCTCGGCCTGAAGGAGCGGTTTCACACCGGTCAGTATTAACGGGGGCCGACCGGTAACAAGAAGGCACAGCCTGTAAGCCAAGGGTGAAATAAACGGTTATTTCCAGGCAAACACTCCCAGCAAGCAACGAGGCACAACCATGCTGATACAGATCCCAAAAAATTCCCTTGATACCTATGAGCAGATTCGGGAGATGACCGCGGCATTTGCCCGCGAACAGGTTCGTCCCCAGGCTGAGAGACTCGACCGGGAAGAGGAATTTCCTGTTGAAATTTTCAAGCAAATGGCAGGTCTCGGGCTCTTTGGCATTACCACTGAGGAAAAATTCGGTGGTGCGGGGGTGGATTGCTATGGCTATGCGATCATCATGGAGGAGTTATCCAGAGGCTATTCCGCTGTTGCCGACCAGTGCGGCCTGGTGGAGTTGATCTGCACCCTGCTCAGCCGCTACGGCAGTGATGAGCAGAAAGCGCTCTATCTTCGCCGGATTACCGCCTTTGACCTGCGCGTGGCCTACTGCCTTACCGAAGCTGAAGCGGGCTCCGATCTGGCCGGACTGAAGACAACCGCCGTTAAAACCGGGTCCGGCTGGAGCCTGACCGGCAGCAAATTGTGGATTAACAACGCCCCCTTTGCCGATATCGGACTCGTCCTGGCCCGCACCGATCCGGAGCAAGGCCACCGGGGTATGAGCGTTTTTATTGTCGATCTGCATGGCAAGGGGGTAACCCGCGGTCCGAAGGAACACAAAATGGGCCAGAGAGCCTCCCAGGTCGGGCCGCTCTTTTTCGATCATGTCCAGCTCCCGGAAGATGCCCTGCTCGGGGAGATGAACCGCGGTTTCTACATGATCATGAGCGTGCTCGAGAAAGGGAGGGTCGGGATAGGCGCCCTGGCACTCGGCATTGCCCAGGCAGGACTTGATGCAGCACTTGACTATGCAAAAACGCGGAAGCAGTTCGGCAGCCATATTGCCGAGTTCCAGGGCGTGCAGTGGATGCTCGCCCAGATGGCCATGGAGATCTGTGCCGCACGCGGTCTTGTGCACAAGGCGGCCATCATGCTTGACAATGACACTCCCGCCACTGGTGCCTGTTCCATGGCAAAATGTTTCGCCAGTGACGTAGCCGTGCGCCAGACGGCTGAAGCGGTACAGATTTTTGGCGGAAGCGGCTACATTCAGGGTTACGAAGTGGAACGGTTGTACCGAGATGCCAAAATAACCCAGATCTACGAGGGGACGAACCAGATTCAGCGAACCATTATTGCCCGGCAGCTGCTCAGGTAGCGCTGATCTTACCCATAACCTCCTACTACTGACAAGGACAGGGACGATGCTGAAGATTGATAACCAAATTACCCCGGCGGCACTGCAGAAGAAACTGGATAACCTGTTCACCGTCGCGGCAGAAAAGATCACCGCCATAGAAAATTCCTGGGACCCGACCCGTGGAACCCCGGTATACACCGTGCAGGGACAGTACACCTCCCGGGGCTGGACTGAATGGACCCAGGGGTTCCAGTTCGGCTGCGCGCTCCTGCTCTTTGATGCAACCGGAGAGATACGGTTTCTCGATTCGGGCCGCGACCATACGATAAAACACATGGCGCCGCACATCAGCCACGTCGGGGTGCATGACCACGCCTTCAACAATGTCAGCACCTATGGCAACCTGCTGCGTCTCATGAACGAGGGGCGTATACCTGAAAACCAGCGGGAAAGAGAGCTCTACGAACTCGCGCTGAAACTGACAGGTGCCATTCAGGCGGCACGCTGGACCTCACTGCCCGGAGGGCTCGGCTATATCTATTCCTTCAACGGCCCCCACTCTCTTTTTGCCGATGCGATACGAACGGTCCGGGCACTCACCCTGAGCCACCAGCTCGGACATGTCCTGATGGGTGAACAGGACAAAAAGATAAACCTGCTCAGGCGGGGCCTCCAGCACGCCGAGACAACGGCGCGGTACAATGTTTATTTCGGCGATAACCGGGACTCCTATGATATCAGGGGACGGGTCGCGCACGAAACAATATTCAATGTAAACAGCGGGACATTTCGCTGCGCCAATTCCCAGCAGGGATATTCTCCGTATACCACCTGGACTCGCGGTCATGCCTGGATCTTCAGCGGTTTTGCCGAGCTGCTCGAGTACCTGGTAACTGTCGAAGCGTCAGTTTTTGACAACCTGGTTCCCGAACTCTATCCCGACAAGAAAAGTGCTGTCGATCGCTTCAGAGCGGTCACCGAAGCAGTCGCTGATTTTTATCTCGAGCAGGCAACAACGGATGGCATGGTCTACTGGGATACCGGTGCGCCGGGCCTTGCCCATATGGGGAACTACCTCGACCGGCCGGCCGATCCGTACAATGATTTTGAACCGGTTGACTCGTCTTCTGCCGCTATCTGTGCCCAGGGTTTTCTCCGCCTCGGCAGATATCTTAAAGCCAATGGCCAGGTAAAGAAAGCAAAGCGCTATTACCAGGCCGGGCTGACCATTGCCGCACGGCTGCTGGAAGAGCCCTATCTGTCCAGCGACCCGACGCACCAGGGGCTGCTGCTGCACTCGGTGTATCATCGCCCCAACGGCTGGGATTATGTGCCGGCCGGAAAGAAAATACCCTGCGGCGAATCCTGCATGTGGGGGGATTATCACCTGATGGAGCTCGGTGTCTATCTCCAGCGGCTGGCCGGAAATGGCAGATACCATCGCTATTTCCTCGGTGAGTAAACCCGAACCTGCACCGTATGGGAATCGGCAGGCAGAGATGAAGCAAGGATATGGTAATGGCTGAACGAATCATTCGCTGGGGCATCCTCGGTGCCGGCGATGTCTGCGAGATAAAGAGCGGACCGGCATTCCAGCGGGCCAAAAACGGTGAGCTCGTTGCCGTCATGCGTCGAGACGCCGCCAAGGCGCAGGATTTTGCCAGGCGGCACGGCGTGGCCAGATGGTACGACACGGTTCCCGGTCTGCTGGCCGATCCTGAAATCGATGCGGTGTATATCGCCACGCCGCCACGCTTCCACCTGGAACATACCCTCGCCGTGCTGGCAGCGGACAAGCATGTCTACCTGGAAAAGCCCATGGCCATGAACAGTGCTGAGTGCCGCCGGATCATCGCGGCAGAGAGCGAGAGCCCGAATAAAATAGCCGTGGCCCATTACCGCCGCGCCCTACCCGCCTTCATCCGCGTTGGCGAACTGCTCAAAAGCGGCGCCATCGGCACCGTCAGATGTGCTGAGCTCAACTTTTTCCTGCCAGAGCGCAACAACCTCATCCCGGATACCGGTGATAACTGGCGGCTCAACCCGGCACTCTCCGGCGGAGGATTGTTCCACGACCTGTCGCCCCACCTGTTTGATCTGCTTCTTGCCTATTTTGGCCGGCCGCTGCATTATGAGGGTTTCTCCCTGCGGCAGAGCAGCAGATCCACGGCCGATGATTTTGTCCAGGGCACGATACGTTTTGCTGACGACATTGTCTTTCGGGGCTGCTGGTGTTTCACCGCGGCCGAATGCGCCGCCTCTGAATATCTGGTCATTACCGGCAGCAAGGGCCAGATTGCCTGCCCTTTTTTCGGAGAGGAGGTCCGGCTGCGAAACGGCGAAGGGGAGCAGATTATCCCTTTTACCAATCCGCCGAACATCCAGCAGCCGATGATAGAGCAGGTCTGTGACTACTTCCTGGGCGAGGCTGACTGTCCCTGTTCAACGGCGGATGGACTGCAGGTAATGGAGATAATCGATCGCTTTACGAGCTGACCATGATTGTTCGCAGCGAAGGAAAGGTGCTAAAAATGATTCCTCAGATGAAAAAGCATATCGATCCAATCGATATTCTGGTAAACAATGCGGGAACCACCGGAACAGGCAACCGCCAAGAGGTCGACAAAGAGAGCGGGCAGATAAACATCTTCCTGTAAACGTTAACTAATTTATATTGTAAAAAACCATGCTACCAAAAATCATTTTATACGATGAAATCCCGGCAGATCTCCTTGAACGTCTTGAACAGCACACCGACGTAACCGTTATCGATACCTTCAAAGGGATACCTGATACCGAGCTCCACGCGCTTCTTTCGGCAACGGAAGGAATGATAGGCGTCGGTGAAACGATCGGTCCGAAGATCCTGGACCTCGCGCCACGACTGCGGGTGCTCTCCACCATTTCCGTCGGCTATGATTATTTCGACGTGCCGGAGCTGACCGGACGGGGCATCCAGCTGATGCATACGCCGAACGTGCTGACCGATACAACCGCCGACATGATCTTCATGCTGATGCTCTGTGCGGCTCGCCGCGCGACTGAAGTGCACGAGAATGTCCGCCAGGGGAAATGGCGCGAAGCGGTCGGCGCCGAATGGTTCGGCTCGGATGTGCATGGCAAGAAACTCGGTATCCTCGGTATGGGGCGTATCGGCCTGGCGGTTGCCAAGCGCGGCTATGGCGGCTTCAATATGGAAATTCTCTATTACGGCCGGTCAGTCAATGAGCAGGCGGAAAAAGATTTCCAGGCGAAACGGTTGCCGCTGGATCAGCTGCTCGCTGAAGCGGACTTCGTCTGCGTGACCCTTCCGTTGACCGACTCCACAAAAAAACTCATCAGTTCCCGGGAACTGGGCCTGATGAAACCGACAGCCTTCCTGATCAATGGCGGTCGCGGACCGATAATCGATGAAGCGGCCCTGATCGAAGCCCTGCAGAAAAGGGTTATCAGCGGCGCCGGTCTGGATGTCTATGAAAAGGAACCGGTACCGGCCGACTCGCCGCTGCTGAGCCTGCCGAATGTCGTCACGCTGCCGCACATCGGCTCCGCCACGCACGAGACGCGCTATGCCATGGCCAAGTGTGCGGTCGACAACCTGCTGGCCGCGCTGGCAAGCCAGTCGCTGGTCAATTGCGTCAACCCCGAGGCACTGCAGCATGCTTCCTAGAGTACAACATGCAGGGCTTTTTCTGAGTATCCGGGCAGAAGGCTTTTTACCCGCCAGGCCCCATCGGGCCTTCTGCCTGGAAACTATGAACACGGAGCCCATCGGCGGCAGCTCAGAAGATCACCCCGGGATTGCTGCCGGAACCCCTGTTTTGTTTTCTTTTTTCGGTACCTGCTAGCTGCTCTCAAAACAGGATTGTCCGCACCCCATGAACGCCAGCCCCTTAAGTGATCCGCCCGGGAAGAACCGCCCGATCCTGATGATGAGCCTGCTCGTCGTCGCGGTGTTCTTCTCGATGGCCGCCCGCGCCATATTTGCCCCGTTGATGCCGTCCCTGCAGATCGAAATGGGCATCAGCCTTTCCACGGTCGGCCTGCTCTTTCTCCTCGTCAGCGTCAGTTATGCCGCCTCGATGCTCTTTGTCGGTTTTCTGGCCGCCCGCATCGGCCATGGCCGGACCATTGTTGTTGCTCTCGCCCTGATTACCCTTGGACTTCTGGTCAGTGCCCTGGCTCCGGGTTCCCTGCTGCTTGCCGCGGGGATGCTCTGCATCGGCGCCGGCGCGGGCGCCTATCCGCCCTCCGGACTGGTCATGATCAACACCAAGATAAGCGCCCGGAGAAGGAGCACCGCCTTTGCCATTCATGAAATCGGCCCGAATATGGCCTTGCTGCTGTCGCCGCTGATAGTGCTGGCCATGGAACCGTGGATCGGATGGCGGGGCATTCTTGTCTGGATGGCCGCTGTCTGTGCCGTTGCCGCCCTGGCCTTTCTGCGCTGGGGAGCCGCCGACAGCGGGATGGGAACGGCGCCTGATCTCAGCACCATGGGAAGGATTCTGACCTGGCGCAGTACCTGGGTCGGCATGGTTCTTTTTTCGGCCATGCTTGCCGCCCTGCACGGCGTCTATGCGATTCTGCCCGCCTACCTGGTGACGGAGTATGCCCTGTCTCCCCAGTATGTCAATTTCCTGTTGACCGTGTCACGGATCAGCAGTGTGCTCTTTCTTCTTTTTGCCGGAGCTATCATCGGCCGTTTCGGCAGGAGAAGGGTTATTCTCTGGAATCTCCTGATAACGAGCGTTTTCATCGCCCTTATCGGGCTTGTCCGCGGTCCGTGGATCGCTCTTGTGGTGGTCGCCCAGCCGACCTTTCTTACCATCCTGATTCCGGCGCTGCTGTCGGCGGTTGCCGATATCGGTGAGACCCGCTACCAGAATATTACCTACGCCGTAATTATTACCGTTGGCGTCAGCGTCGGGGCGGGGGTGGTTCCGGCGCTGCTCGGCCTTTGTGGCGATTTCGGTCTCGGCTGGCTCGGTTTTGTCGCCCTGGCCGGGTACATGGTCGCAGCCATCCTCTTCCTGCTCGCCACACCCGGCTTCGGAAAAGACTGAGACGGCAATCGGGGAAAGGTCATCCCTGCTATTCGGTTCAGCCCTGCCCCTTGCCTTTGGTGACCCATCCCTGCGGCAGGTCCATCTGTACCAGTTCAGCAAAATGATCCTTGGTGTCGAGGTACAGCTGCTTGTACATCGGAAACAACTTGTCGTAGTTCAGGTGAGCTTCACTGTCAGGCTCATAGGTCTCACCGGTCACGATAGTGCGGGAGATTGCCGCACCGAAATCGGGATATAATTTTACACCCACCCCGGCGAGTATAGCCGCACCGAGGACTTCAGTGTGACTCTGCGTCAGGCTCACCACCCGTTTGCCGAGCACATCAGCGATAATCTGGTTCCAGACGACGCTGGATGCCGCCGCACCGCCGATACGCAGATCGTTGATCACCAGGCCGCTGTCCGCTTCCAGAAGCTCGACGACATGCCTGATGGCAAAGGCTGCGCCTTCAAGGACCGAGCGGAAGAAATCTCCCCGGTTATGGCCAAGCGTCAGGCCGAAGAATACGCCGCGCGCGTATGGATCCCAGAGCGGCGTCCGCTCCCCCGCCAGATACGGCAGGAATAAAAGCCCCTTGCTGCCGGGGGGCGACAGGGCGGCCTGGGCCGTGATCAGCTCATAGACATCCGCGCCCCGCTCTGCGGCCTCGCGCTGTTCCAGCTCGCAGAAGGTATCCCGGATCCAGCGCAGGGATGATCCGACCCCGTTTATGGCCCCGATATATTGCCAGCAGCCGTCCTGCACGTGGGTGCAATTCATGAAGCGCCGGTCAAACTGGCCGGTTTTAACCGGTCCGGCGACCCGCGCGGCAGTGCCCATGATTATGAAACACTGGCCCTCGTCCAGCACTCCTGTGCCAAGCGAGGCCCCGATGGTATCCATGCAGCCGCCGATGACCGGGGTGCCGGCTCTCAGGCCGGTCAGTTCAGCCGTTAAGTCATTGATGGAACCGACAACCTCGTCACAGGGCACCGGCCTCGGCAGTTTATCGATATCGATGCCGAGTTTCTCGAGAAACGGCTCATGCCATTGCCTTTTGCGGATGTCAAAGAGCAGGGTCGTTGACGCCCGGGAAAAATCAATGGTGAACTCGCCGGTCAGACGGGCCACCAGGTAACCGCCCGGTACCATCAGCTTGTGAGCCGCCGCGTAAGACTGAGGTTCGTTGTGCTTCAGCCAGATAATGGTCGGCAGCGAGAAGGCGCCTGGAGCCAGCGGATTGCCGGTAATCTCAAAGACCGTTTCAGCTCCCAGACAGTCCGTGATTCTCTGGACTTCCGGCAAGGCCCGCTGGTCCCAGAGCATAATCGCCGGACGTATCGGCACGCCTTCTTTGTCAACCGCGATAAGGCCGTTGGTGCAACCGACGCCTATCGCTTTGATCTGGGAAGCATCGATATCGCGGATGGCGCTCTTTATTGCCGAGACGGTGGCCTGCCACCAGGCCCCGGCATCATGTTCCGCCTGGCCCGGCAGCGTGCTGATCATCTGGTACTCACCGTAGCCGGAACCGATCAGCTCGCCTTCCAGGGTGAATACGCCGGCCTTGCTGCCGGTTCCGCCTAGGTCTATTCCCAACAGGTATGGTCCGTTCTTCATCTCTCGTACACCTCGTTGTTCAGCAGCTCCCTGATGAAAGATACTGGTTGGCCTTCATGGCAAATCTCCTCCAGGCCGCAGGCAACCGGCCGGTCTTGCCCCAAAAAGCATGCCGGGGTCACTGGGCCTCAAAGGCCTCCAGATAAATGGAGCGGACATCGGCTTCATTGAGATCCCGGGGGTTGGGGACAAAAAGCCGGGCCTGCTGCATCGCGCCGGCAACGAGCAGGGGCAGATCAGTTTCGTCGATCCCGTAATCCTTAAGCGACCAGGAGACATTGATCGCATCCTCAAGATCCATTACTGCTTCAACGGCCAGGGGCGCGGCTTCAAGAGCAGACAAACCGGCCGTATCCTTGCCCAGCAGTTCGGCAATTCTCGCATATTTTTTAGGATTGCCGGGCAGATTGAAGTTCATCACGTGAGGCAGCATCATCGCATTGGTGCGGCCATGGGTCATGTGATATTCAGTCCCCAATGGATAGGCCAGTGCATGCACCGCCCCCAGCCCGCCGCTGGTGAAGGCAAGACCCGCCAGGGTCGCGGCAAGGGACAGGTGATAGCGGGCCTGTATATTCGATCCCTTGGCGCAGGCTAGCGGCAGATACCTGCCAATCAGCCTGATGGCCTCTTCGGCCCAGAGGTCCGAAAAGACGGTCGCATTCATCGACACATAGGTTTCGACCGCATGAACCAGCGCATCGATGCCGGTATCGGCCGTGACAACCGGCGGCATGCTCACGGTAAGCAGGGGATCGACAATGGCTATGTCGGGCAGCGCAAAGGGCGTGAAGACGACACTCTTCTTGTTCTGCGCTTCATCGGTCATCACCAGGACCCGGGTCACCTCGCTGCCCGTCCCCGCCGTCGTCGGCAGAAGGATCATCGGCGCCCCTTTTTTCGGGACGGTATCAATCCCGACATAATCAAGAATACCACCCCCGTTTGCCGTCAGGATGGATATCCCCTTTGCCACATCAAGAGAACTGCCGCCGCCGACGCCGATAATCACATCGCAACCCTCTTTTTTGAAGACGGCAGCACCATCATCTATGATGCGGGAAGCGGGTTCCGGTTCAACCTTGTCATAGAGCACATAAGACACTCCTTTTTCCTGCAGAGAGCCCTCAATACTTTTCAGCAGGCCGGCGGCAATCACCCCCGGATCGCTCACCACAAGGACCTTGCTGCCGCGCAGATAGGCCACTTCACCGGCAATACCCGCGCTTGCCCCGAGGCCCAGAATGACCTTGTTCGGGGAGAATGCTATATGCGTTTTTACCTGGTATCCTTCACTCATTTCTCTCTCCTTTCTGAAATAAAGATAATCAAGCGCTGCATTTTCGGAAAAACAGATCTGTTCGGCCTCAATGTTACTCCAGATTGCAGAAATACCATTATGGAAATTAAAAATAAACATGATATTTTATCTATTTAATGGCATCATCAAGGTCCAGGCTCATTGTGCATAACAACCGTTGTCCGCGGTAGCCAGAGAAAAAAAACTTTATCGGAGCGGAACATGTCCCGCATCGCCTCCACACCGAAACCTCCCTATTATGCAGTGATATTTACCTCTGTGCGCACCGAAGGAGATAACGGCTATCGTGCGATGGCAGACAGGATGGTTGAGCTGGCGGCGAAGCAGCCCGGGTTTCTCGGCCTGGAATCAGCCCGGGAAGAGATCGGCATCACGGTCTCCTACTGGTCGGATCTCGAATCAATCAAGCAATGGAGAAACGATAGTGAGCACCTCAAGGCCCAGCAGCTCGGCCTGGAGAAATGGTACGCTTCATATAAAATCCGTATCTCGAAAGTGGAGTTTGATCACGTCATTTAACTGCTGCCTCTGGACGCAAAGCCTGCAGGACAAAAGCCATGACGAGACAGCCCCGGGCACCGGGCAGCACGGAGACGAAGATGAATCAGATAGCCTATTATGAAAATAAACTGTCCTGGGAAACAGACTCCTGGGACCTGTCCGAGGCCATAAATAACGGTGACCCCATCGTGGTTGTGGATGCCCGCTCGGAAGCGGCCTATGCCGATGAGCATATTCCGGGCGCCATAAATATCCCGCACCGGACCATGTCGGAGCAGACGACCGCTGTTCTGGACAAAGCAAAGCGCTATGTCACCTATTGCGACGGTATCGGCTGCAACGCCTCCACCAAGGGCGCCCTGAAACTGGCCAGGTTGGGCTTTGAGGTGAAGGAACTGCTGGGGGGACTGGACTGGTGGAAACGAGACGGGAACCCCACCGAAGGGAACAACCGCTCCGCCGGCGAAAAAAGAGTCTGCGGCTGTTCATAAGATGGACTGGTCCGCTGGGATGCTGTTTTGACTGGAAGCTCTGCTCATCTGCCGGTTATAAACGACCGCCGAGCGGTTACACACTCTTTACCGCGTTTATGCTGCCGCGCCATTAATCGACGGGATACCTGAAACGATCTATCATGAAACGATTTGCCAGAGCCATTCGATCTATTCTCTACGCCACGGTTTTCCTGCTTGTTGTCGGGCTGGTTATCCTCTACTTCAGCAAGGACTCAGGGGTTGCTCTGAAGGATATCCTCTTCTGGGTCGGCGTTGTTCCGGTAGCGCTCTTCTCGATCGGCGCGTTCGGCGGCATTCTCGGTATAAACAAGGGCAGCGATAACCTGAACCGCCCGATCAGTGACCGGGGTGCAAAAAGGGACTCACGGCGGTATGCAAATGAACAGAAGCAAAGAACAAACTATCCGCTCACCTGGATGAGCGCCGGACTGCTTGTCTGGCTGATCGCTTATTTCCTCTGAGGACGGAGCAAGACGTTAGAAAAAAGATTCAGCTGCAGGAGCGACAACGATGCTGACGACCAAGGAAGCAATTGCCAGACGGCGAAGTATCAGAAAATTCAAAGCCGATCCTATTCCCCCGGACCACCTCCTGGAGATCCTCGAGGCGGCCCGGCTCGCACCATCCGGCTGCAACGCCCAGCCCTGGCGGTTCAAGGTTGTCATGGAACAGGAGTCGAAGGAGGCCCTGGCCAAGGCTGCCTTCAACCAACCGTTTATCGCCCTGGCACCAGCTGTTATTGTCTGCTGTGCCGACATCAAAGGCTATCTGGACGGGACAAACTCGGCAATTCAGGACCTGGGCAAGATCGGGGCAATCGAGGATCGTATCATCCAGGTCCTGGAAAAACGACTGAGTCAGGCACGGACCCTGTCCATCGATCAGCTCG
>JAHEMX010000047.1 GCA_024643445.1 Desulfobulbaceae bacterium
CCCTGATCAACACGTCCACGCTGCGACTGCTCAACCGGGTACAGCTGCATCTCGCTCTGGGTGGGAGTTTTGAGTAAGCCCGGGAGGTGGAGGATGTCCTGGTCTCGACAACCAAAGGGCGTGAGCGTCAAATTGGCGAGGAACGCCGGACCCGGGCCCTGAAAAACTATTCGCGCCTGGCCACCTACCAGTATGAAGCCGGGACGACGAGCTATCTGCAGGTTCTCGACGCTAATCGTAGTTTGTTCTCCAGCCAGCTTGACTACGTGCAGACACAGACCGAAGCGTTTACCAGCCTGATCGATGTCTATCGCGCCTTGAGTGGTGGTTGGGTGGATGAGGCTGATAAGATGAGCGGACAGCCGGATCCTGCAGCAACAGAAGAAGGGTAAGGCGGCAGGTGGGGCTGTCAGGCCATTTCAACTTCAGCCGGATGTTTCAATCGAAAAATCAGACGATACCGTGGAGCAGCTATGAAAAAGAAAAAAAAGAAAGCTCTGCCGGAAGCAGGTGCCCTCTCGAAAGAACTCGGTCGCCAGGAAGTCATTCCGGTAAAGCTCGGGAGAAAGAGATACGAAAAGAAACTGCTGGCATTGCAGGCGGAACTCTGTGCTCTGCAGGAATGGGTCAAGAGTACCGGCCAGAAGGTAATGATCGTTTTTGAGGGACGGGATGCAGCAGGCAAGGGGGGCTGTATCAAGGCGATCACCGAGCGGGTGAGTCCGCGGGTATTCAAGGTGGTCGCCCTGCCGGCTCCGACCGAGCGTGAGAAAACGCAGATGTATATCCAGCGCTACATCACTCATTTCCCGGCAGCCGGTGAGATCGTCATCTTTGACCGGAGCTGGTACAACCGCGCCGGGGTCGAACTCGTGATGGGCTTCTGTACGAAGGAGCAGCATCGAGATTTCTTGAAAAATTGTCCTTATATCGAGGAGCAGATCGTCAAGAATGGCATTATCCTTTTGAAATACTGGCTTGAAGTCAGTGATGACGAACAGGAACGGCGATTCAAGGCACGAATCAACGATCCCGTGCGCCAGTGGAAGCTGTCTCCCATGGATTTGCCGTCACGCCAGCGCTGGTACGAGTATTCGCGTGCGCGGGACATGATGCTGGAGGCCACGGATATTGAGGTTGCACCCTGGCATATCCTTCGATCGGATGACAAAAAGAGGGCACGCCTGAACCTGATTACCCATTTGCTCGAACAGATACCCTATGAGCACCTGCCGATGAAGAAAGCAAGACTGCCGAAGCGTTCCCGCAAGGGCGCTTATGATGACGAAGCAACCATGGCGGAACGGCGCTGGATTAAGGAACGATACTGACCCGGCACTTTTTTGCGAAGCAAGGTTGATTGGGAGAAGCTGGTCTAATTAAAATGAATGACTGTTTTTCCCTGCAGGTTACTCTGCCGGTGAAACCTTTTGCCAACGCTATTTTGCCACGAGAATAGGACAGGGAGCACGCGAGGTTACATGTTCTATAACGCTGCCGAAAAACATATCAAAACCCAGTGAATCGTTTTTCGAACCGAGCACAATGAGATTTATACCCTTTTCTTTGGCATACTCGATAATGCAGGCTTCCGGCATGTTGCCTTTTACGGCGGTAATAACTGGAACATCAAGATCGTCGCCTAGAGAGACAAACTCTTTTACTATATTCCAGCCTTTCTTTTCGGCATCACTCCTGACGCCATAACGCAGGGCACGATCAGTGGGGATATCTGTCACGTAGAGTGCATGAACTTCACCACCGTAAGTAGAAGCCAGATCAAGAGCCCGGTGGCCAGCATGAATGCTTGCTTTTGAACCGCTGATGCCGACAAGGATTTTGTCGAACCTGATCTCGGCATCTTCCGGGATAAGCAGCACATCACAGGGGCCATTCATTATTACCTCTGCCGTGGTACGACCCAGAAGCATTCTTTCCACCTGCAGCCGCTTGGCGCATCCGAGAAGAATGAGATCTGCACCTTCCTCATTGGCAACGGCGATAATTTCATCGCAGGGTTTGCCTGTACGGTGAATGGTACTCATTTGAAGCCCGAGCGAAGTCGCGTATTCTTTTGCCTCCCGCAAGGTCTTCTGGAGTGGTTCGGTCAATTGCTGTTCGGCATCTTTCAGGAAAAAACGATTCATATTGCCTTCATAGCCCGGGGTTACCGAGACAGCGATGACACGGGCACGCATTGAAGATGCAAGAGCCAGCGCTTCCTTGAACAGCGATCGATTTTCCCGGGAATTATTAAAGGCTGCCAGGATCGTTTTAACGGGATGTTTTTTCATAGCGGAATACGAGTCAGTGGCTTGATTTTAAACCCTGCCTCCTGATTTCATTGCTGTAAACATTGAAGACCGGAACAGATGCCTTTACTATAACATCCTCTATTTTAATATCCTTATCAACAATGATAAAGGCAATGGATTGCAGGGTACGGCAGAGTCTGCTTACCACCTTGGCAACTCTCCCCGATTCCCTGACATAATCGACAAGAACTCCTTTCGCACGTGCCCTGGTCCTCAGGTCGACAATACTGTCCTGCACGGCTTCAGCAAAACGGTTGTTTCGTACACCACCGTCACATAAGAGAGGCATGGTGTTTACATAGGCAACGAGCAGACGAAGGTTAAGCCTCTCGGCAACATTCAGTCCATAAGTCATAACTGCTTCCGTCAGGTGCCCGTTGCGGGTTACCAGCAGAATAACATGCTTCTTCGCATAATTCTGGCTCGCTAAACCGTCTTCGATCCTGTTGGCGTAGTATCCCGCCAGTTCGATGCTCTTTTCATCGGCTTTCTCGGCCATGGTCCTTTCCCGCGTATTATTGATCATCTGAATGTTCTGCATCAACCTTTGCAACTTACGTACCATTGGTGGGATACAGAGTTAGGTTATTGTTAATTCAGATTATTTTTAAAAAGCACGTTGCCAGCAGATGGTCAGCGCGTTGCAGATCGCAACGTGATTTGACAGAACTTTGTGTTGAGAAGGTCAAAGTCCGGCGCCCAGCGCCGGAATGATGGGTCTTAGAAAAAATATCATCGTAATAATAGTGTCTTATGGTTCACCCTGGCATCGATAGAAATCTGGCTTGTTTATCGTTCCGTCTCGGTTCCCCGCCAGGGGTGTTGCGATTTGAAACATTTTCCTGATGCTCCTTGGAAATATCACGTAACATCCAGATAATATATTGTTTTTTTGCCGATCAGCAGCAGGTTGCGTTGCATTATGTAACGTTCCGATTGTTATCGATTCCATGCGTAATGGTATGAAATAAAAGGGAAAAAAATAAAAACGCCAGATGGCATTTATGTTGCAAGTCATAGGGTGGAAATGATTTTCAGGTGATAGGTGGCTAACGACAGGATGTGTCTGAGTCAAAGTTGAATCAGCTCCGTATCGGGTGCTCAGCCTCCTGCAGGGTCATAAGAAAGTTTCAGCATTCATTTAACAAGGAGAATCGGACATGAACGAAAATAACCCTTACCAGACACGATTGGCAGTCAACAAGAGTAAACGTTCCTCTACCAGCGCTGTAACAAGTCCTGCGACCGCAAAGCAGACACAGACCACCTATCGGAAGAAAAAACCGGTCGGCAAGATGCTGTTGTTCGGTTCCGTATCCCTGGCCGCTTACGCACTGCTCATTTCGAATGAAGCCTTAGTCACCAACACCTATACACTTGGTGGATGGTGGGCGGCGCTCCCCGTGGGAACGGCATTTGGCTTTTCTTTCATCCACGGCGCTTTTGCCAGTAATTTGCTCAGTGTTCTCGGTCTTGAACCAAAGAAAGCATGAAGCGAATGAAATAAAAAAGATCGGGAGAACAAGTTCATGAATAAAATTCTCATTATCCTGTTTGCCGCCCTGTTGATGACGCCGCTTGTAAAAAATGCGTATGCCGAAGGCGGACCGCCCGCAAATGCCATAAAGGGCGTCTTTACCGAGGTCGATGCAGCAAATAAAACCGCCACCATTCAGGTTGACGGCCAGAGTGAGCCGAGAATACTGAGCTTTGGCGACAATGTCATAGCTGAGGATGTTGTCCTTAATAAAAAGGTAATGGTCAGCCTGGACAGCCATGCCGGGCCCAATGTCATTAAGGATATCTCAATAATGTTTTTTGAGATGACGCTCACCAAGATCATCGCATTGCTTATTGTCGGGCTTATTGGCGGCCTGCTCTCGGGATTTATCGGATCCGGCGGTGCCTTTGTGCTTACACCGGCAATGATGTCTCTTGGCGCGCCGGGTGCTGTGGCCGTCGCAAGCAATATGTGCCATAAATTTCCCAAGGCCATGGTCGGTGCTTACAAACGCTGGAAATACGGGCAGGCTGATGTCAAACTTGGCCTGGTTATGGCAGCCACTGCCATTATTGGTGTCCAGATAGGAATTAAAGTTCAGAAAATCATCCTGAATCACTGGGGGAATGCCGGCTCGAATCTTTATGTCAGCATCATCTTTGTTCTGGTGTTAGTCATCGTGGGGGCCTATGTCCTGAGTGATGCTATCAAATTATCGAAAGGCAACCTCGAGGCAAAGGCCTCGAAATTAGCTCTTTCGCTGCAGAAAATTGAACTGTGGCCGATGATGGAATTCAAGGTCGCCAATGTCCGGATTTCTGCCTGGGTAACAGTTCCTGTCGGCCTGTTTACCGGTATGCTCGCTGCCACCATCGCTGTCGGCGGATTTATTGGAGTACCTGGCATGATTTATGTCGTCGGCGCATCAGCGCTTGTTGCGAGTGCAACAGAGCTGGTTGTTGCCTTCATTATGGGGGCCTGGGGGTCCATTCAATGGGGGATTGCCGGTCTGATCGATATCCGCATGACCTTGCTCATTCTTGCAGGATCATTGATTGGCGTGCAATTAGGTGCTCTCGGCACAACCTATGTCAAGGATCACACCATCAAGCTGGTAATGGCTGCCGTTATGCTCATTGTGGCCGTATCACGAGGCGCCAAAGTCCCGGGTTATCTTGCTGATCTGGATGTTATTTCACCATTGCCAAGGCAGCTTGCAAGCATGCTTAACACGATAAGTTTCTGGGCTCTGATTGCAGCGCTTGCGGTTGCTGGAATCATCATTTCCGTGGCGATGATTAAAGGCATAATGCAGGACAAGGCGGAAAAACAGGGTAAGCTCGTCCAGGAGACAGTCGTTTGAGAAAGATAACATCAGCAAACGTGAGCTATGAGAGGCGGCGTCTGCTGGAGAAAAGCAAGCCTGGAAGAATGAACGGATAAGATTCATTACTCAAAGAGGTGCCGTTATGGAACCCATTGTATTATTTGCCACCCTCGTATTTGGTTTCTGTGCTCTTGACTTGATCTGGAGGTTGTCGGCTTATATGGGGCGCACTGCCTCTGGTAAAAGGCAGGTAGCTGGTGACAGAAAACCGGTGCAGCGGAGTGATTGGTACCTGTTTTTTCATTGTTCCGATCTCACCGGTGAAAAAACAACAGTAAAAAAGGATGCCAGGATCAGCAAACGTTCCGATACTGCCGTGAAGAGTGGTCTTAAACCTGCTTCCCGTCGTCCAGAGCTGCGCCGTTATGTGTCCTGACGGACATTCGCCTCACCGGCTGCTTGTTCTATTTTTTTAATAGAATCAGCAGCCGTGTTGTTTTCTGCATGATGCTCCCTGCTGCAACTCAAGTATTCTATCACCGAGTGTTTTCTCCGCTGCACTGCCCGCAGTTGCTTTACCTTGTCGTCTCGTCATATGCTGCTGCATCTTACCATCACCCTGGTCATATCGCTCGGGACGAGTCCTTCTGCTCGTCAGATTCCGGATCGCCGGCAAAAAATATTCGACTTCCTGACGGTTAGGAGTTAGATCAAGAGAAGGAGCGCGGGCAATCCCTGACCACCGGCTGTGTGGATTGCATCCTTATTTTAAGCCCCCTTCAGCACGGTTCGGCCCCGGTGTTATTGATTTGTTCGGAAGAGCGCCAAGAGGAGTGAAAACAAGTAAGGAGTGTGAACATGTTTTTCAGGAAACCAGCGGATACGAACAGGAACAAGGAAGATGAAGCTGTTGCAGAGCCATCTTCACTGGCGAAAATACGAGCCAGAATTGAGTCTACCGATCTGCCGTCCTACGCCGCAGAAGCGGCGCACAAGGAATTGGGAAAACTTGAAAAAACAGATCCGTCCGTGGCTGAATACACGGTCGGTATTAATTACATTGATATGCTTCTTGATCTTCCCTGGCGG
Source organism: Desulfobulbaceae bacterium (assembly GCA_024643445.1). GTDB lineage: Bacteria > Desulfobacterota > Desulfobulbia > Desulfobulbales > Desulfocapsaceae > Ww85. Next base: position 6,233 of record JAHEMX010000047.1, read on the forward strand.
GTGAGTTCGCCGGGGAACTTCGATCTCCAGCGAGCGCAGAAGGTACTTGATTCGAAACATTGCGGGCTGTTGCAGGTCAAGCAGCGCATCCTGGAATTTCTTGCCGCCAAAACCCTGCGGGGAAATGTTCAACCCCATATTCTGATCGTCGATGACGAAGAAATTGCCAGGTCAAACATGCAGCATGTACTGCTCAAGGATGGCTATCATTGCCTCACCGCAGTGAATGGTGTGTCTGCCCTGGAGATAATGAACAAGAGTGACATTGATCTGGTTATCACCGATCTGAAGATGGATCGAATGGACGGCATTGAATTGCTGGGGCATATTACCCGGCAGTTTCCCGAAACCCAGGTGATTATGGTAACCGGCTTTGCTACCGTGAATTCAGCCGTGGAAGCGTTAAAAAAAGGTGCGGCTCATTATCTTGGGAAACCGGTAAACCTCGATGAATTAAGAAAAACGGTCAAAGAGGTCCTTGAGCAGAAACGCACCGTCGATCTGGGTCGGGGGCCGATTCTTTGTTTTACCGGCCCGCCGGGGACCGGCAAAACCTCCGTAGGCAGAGCCATAGCTGAATCATTACATCGGAATTTTGTAAGGGTCTCGGTTGCCGGTTTACGGGATGAAGCGGAATTGCGGGGGCATCGTCGAACCTATGTCGGAGCGATGCCGGGAAGGGTGCTGACCGAGTTGAAGAGAACCGGCGTTAACAATCCGGTCTTCATGCTCGATGAGCTGGATAAAATCGGCCAGGATTTTCGGGGTGATCCGGCATCAGTGCTGCTCGAAGTACTCGATCCCGAGCAGAATAACAAGTATGTGGATCACTACCTTGATATTCCCTTCGACCTCTCAAATATCATGTTCATGGCCACCGCCAATGATCTCTCCAAACTGCCGGGACCATTGCTTGACCGCATGGAAGTCATTGCCTTCAGCGGCTACACCCAGCACGAAAAATTGATGATTGCGCAACAGTTTGTCATTCCCCGCCAATTGAGGGAGACCGGCCTGAACAGGCATGACATTACCTTTTCGGATGAGGCAGTATCCCGCATCATTAACGATTACACGCGTGAATCAGGGGTGCGTAACCTGGAAAGGGAAATTGCCAATGTCTGTAGGAAAATTGCCTTGCTGAAGCTTGCTCCGGAGAAAGGCTCTAACGTGACGAACGTTGATGCTGAAGTTATCGTTTCTTTGCTCGGACCAAGGAAAATTTACCGTGAAGCGGCAGAAGGAAAGGATCGGGTCGGCATTACCATCGGGCTTGTCTGGTCAGAAAGCGGCGGCGAGATTATCAGCATCGAGACGGCCAAGATGGTTGGCAATGGCGGCCTGATGTTGACGGGTTCGCTTGGGGAAGTCCTGCAGGAATCGGCACAGACAGCCCTGAGTCTGATACGAAGCAGGGCCGGTGAGTTTTCTGTTTCCCAGGATTTATTCAAGGAATGGGATATCCATATCCATATCCCGGCAGGCAGTATTTCCAAAGACGGCCCCTCTGCCGGAATAACTATCTTTGCCGCCCTGCTGTCATTACTGACGGGACGTCCAGCACGCTGCACGGTTGCCATGACTGGTGAAATGACACTCAGTGGCCGGATCCTGCCCATAAGCGGAATCAGGGAAAAAATACTGGCAGCTCAACGGGCAGGAATTCCACTGGTACTGGTACCTGAGGCCAACCGGGATGAGGTGCTGGCCCTGCCAAAGGATGTGACGGCAGGTCTTGAGGTGAAGATGGTAAAAAATGCCGATGAAGTGATCGATCTGGTGCTGATTTAAAAGGTTTTGATCCGAGGAAATAAGCGGGGCGAAGCAGGGTGAACGATGCATTTATGGTACCTTAAAGATCGGGGTTTTCCAGTCCGTATCTTTTGATCTTGCGCCAGAGTGATACGCGGTCTATGCCGAGAATTTTCGCCGCTTCCGATCGCCTGCCCTCAACTTCATCGAGAACTTCGAGAATATAGCTTTTTTCATGATCTTCAAGGGTCGGCCATGATTGATTCTGGGGAACGTTACCGACTGCCGATTCAGATCCCACATCATCCACAATATGGTGGGGCTTAATAATATCTTCTCTACAGGTGATCAGTATACGCTGGATGATATTCTCCAGTTCCCTGATGTTGCCGGGGTATTCATACTGTTTTAATCGTTCTACCGCCATTTCAGACAGCTGCGGTGGTGTCCTGCCCGGTTCGGCATGTTTCTGCAGAAAATGGTTGGCAAGCAGGGGAATATCATTTCTTCGTTCAACGAGTGATGGAACCTGGATGGTGATGACATTAAGGCGGTAATAGAGATCCTTGCGGAATGCTCCTGTTTCAGTTGCTTCCTTGAGGTTTCTATTGGTTGCTGCAAGGACTCGGATGTCTATTGCTATCTCTTCAGAACCGCCCACCCGCATCAGGGTTCGCTCCTGTAGAACGCGTAAAAGCTTTACCTGCATGGATAAAGAAAGTTCTCCGATCTCGTCGAAAAAGACGGTTCCACCCTCGGCACATTCAAGCAGACCCTTCTTGATCTTTTCGGCACCGGTGAAGGCACCCTGCTCATGTCCGAAAAGTTCATTGCTCATAAGCTCTTCGGTAAAGGTGCCGCAATTCAGGGAAACGATTCTTTTATTGGAGCGGCCGCTCAATTCATGGATTGTTCGTGCCACCAGTTCCTTGCCCGACCCTGTCTCTCCTAGTATCAGGACATTGCAGTCGAGCTGGGCAACCTGGGATATCTGTTCCCGGAGCACCATGGTCTTGGAGCTCTGGCCGATAATCTTGGCCGTTCCACTGCTGTTCGAGATATGTTGCCGTAATCGCTTCAGTTCCTGCTGCATTGCACTCCGTTCGAGTGCTTTAGGAATGATTGCCTGCAGCTCTTTCACGTTCAAGGGCTTTGCCAGGTAGTAATAGGCACCACGTCGCATGGCATCGACTGCCGTGTCTATACTCGCATAGCCGGTGACAATAAGGACTTCGGCTGCAGGCCATAATTGTTTTGTGGCCGCCAGAACTTCCATCCCATCCTTTCCCTTCATGCGCAGGTCGGTGATGACGAGATCAACTTCCTGGCGTTCCATCAGGGCGATAGCCTCACTGCCGTCAGCGGCGAGCAGCGGCTGATAGCCCGACTTTTCCAGGATGTGGGCGAGATTCTCTCGGGCTATCTCTTCGTCATCAACGACGAGCACCGTATTGGCTGTACGAGCTGCAATCATGATTCAGGATTCTCTTTCACGGATAATGGCAGGCTGATGAAAAAGGAGGTTCCCTGACCAGGTTCACTGGCAACAGTTATCTCTCCGTGATGCTTCTGAATAATACCGTATACAACCGAGAGACCGAGTCCGGTTCCCATGCCCTCGTCCTTGGTCGTATAAAACGGGTCAAATAATTGTCCCTGGATTTCCTTTGGAACTCCCGGGCCGGTATCGTGAACTTCAATCACCGCCCTATCTTCGGGTTCATGTATCTTTGCTGAGATGGTGATTGCTCCCTGATGTTCAATTGCCTGAGCGGCATTAATGATAAGGTTCAGAAATACTTCCTGTATGCGCTGCACATCCATGGGCACCATCAGGTCGGGAGGAATCTCTATGGCTGTTGAAATATCTGCAGGAACCTGACTTTGCACCAACCTGATTGCCCGTGCAGCGACATCAGCCAGATTGGCCGGCCTGAGTTTGAACTCCTGCACTCTTGAAAATTCGAGCAATCCTTTCACGACGTCGCGGGCTCTCAGGGTCTCCTGGTCTATGTTTCTGAGCATGTGCCGTATCAGATCGGGGTTGCCGGCATCGAGATCATCAAGGGCAATCTGACAGGAAGTTGAAATATTATTAAGCGGGTTGTTGAGCTGGTGGGCAACACCTGCGGTGAGTGTCCCGATGGATGATAGTTTTTTTGACTGTACCAGCTGATCCTGACGTCTTTCAAGTTCATCGACCATGGTGTTGAAGGCCTCCATTACCTGCTGCATTTCATCCCGGGTGTTGAGGACCTCAATACGCTTAAACTTGCCGTTGGCAATATCATTCACCGCTTTTTTGATCACATTGAGCGGCTTGAAAATCATGAAAAAGGCAATTATCGGCAGCAAAATTCCCACGCTGATCGCTACAAGCGACCAGAAATGTATCCGGTTTCCCAGATCTCGAAGAATGAGATGGACCTGGGATCGCTCGAACGCAAGCAGATTCGCACTCTGGGCTGTCATCTGTTGGCCAATTTCCCTGGTCTCACTGACGATTTCCTCGTAATCGCAGACCTCCAACGGATGGTTGTTAAGTTGCGCAAAATTATCCTGATAAGCATGGATCGATCGGGCAAGTTCTTGGAGCATTGGGAGGGCTTTGAGATTTTCCAGCTGGCTATAAATGGATATAATGGTATTCTCAGCCTCATTGATATAACGGTTATTTTCCTCAAAAGATTCCGGTGTCTTATAGAGCAGGAAGTTTTTTTCGTATCGCCGTGCCTCAAGGATATTATTATCCAATTGATAGGCGATCTCCAGGAATTTGGATTTTTCTTCTGCGGTAATCAGATCGTTCCGGGAAATATTCCACATGACAAGGATCCCCGAGACCGTGCAGAATACAAAAAAGAGGGCCTTGAAGGCAAGGCTGAAGCGGAAAGGTTTCAAGGGAGGTATTCTCCTGTCGTTTTGGCAAGGCGCATCAGGTGACGTCAGTCACCTGGATGAAGTAATCAAGATCACGGCAACACACTATATCTAACGGAGAATAGGATGAAAGTAAATAATGATGGCGTCGTAAAAACTTCGATCTCCTTCGTCGTAGCGCTTTTTCCGACACTCGACATACCGTATGTATGCCATCGCGCCGGAAAAAGCGCCACTCCTTGTATATCTGTGTTTTACTTAGCCATCTCGTATTTGACTTTTTACGAATTAATCAAAATTGTTTGGACGCTCCGTCGTTTATAGTGCGGCAGATACTCGGGTTCCTGGATGAAACAAAGGCTGTATCGACTGACAAACATTAGGTTAGGGGAGAATCGGAACATGGTTTTAAAAATAAAAGCGAATAACATCGACATCAACTATTGCCTCGAAGGTCCCGCACAAGCGCCCGTAGTGATGCTGAGCAACAGCCTGATGTCAAACTATAGCATGTGGGATTACCAGATGCAGGTACTGACTGCCCGCTACCGGGTATTGCGCTACGACCAGCGCGGGCATGGTGCAACCCAGACGACACCCGGGCCTTATAGCGTCGAACTTCTGGCCGATGATGCCTGTGCCCTTATGGATGCTTTAGATATCGGCTCAGTTCATTTTGTCGGACTGTCCATGGGGGGCTTTACCGGTCAGATACTGGCGGCCAAGAACCCTGAGAAGCTTATATCGCTGGTCCTGTGCGACACTGCCTGCGACATGCAGCCGAAATCCCTGTGGAACGAACGTATTGCAGCTGCCCGGGAAAAAGGTATCGAAGCGCTCGTATCGGGGACTCTTGAACGCTGGTTCACCCCGTCTTTCCACGAAACCGGCAGGGAGGACCTTGAAAAAGTCCGCAGTATGATTCTCGGTACGGGGGTGGAGGGCTATATCGCCTGTGCCCAGGCCATACGGGATATGTTCCTGTGTGACAAGCTGGCTGAGATTACCGTGCCAACCCTTGTTCTGGTAGGCGCCGAGGACCCCGCCTGCCCGGTTTCAGCCGCAGAGGTGCTGCACCGGGGCATTACCGGCTCAGAACTGGCGGTACTGGCGAACGCGGCACATCTTCCCAACATCGAACAGCGGGTCGCATTTAATGAGGTAGTGCTGGGATTTCTCAATAAGCAGCAGGGTATTGACAAATAATTCCTGTTATTCAGGCCGATCCTGCAAGGTTCAACTGGGCCGAGTCGATACAGCCCGCTGGTCAGGGAGGCCGCCTCCCCTCCTTACCCGGGAAAAATCACGATGGGAGGGGACAGAAGACTATCAGGATTGATAGGTTTCGAGAATTTCCAGTCCAAACGCTTCAGCCTGCTGTATCTCCTCCGGCTGATTCTGCAGCGCACCTTTTTCATCGACGCCTCTGACGACAAAGGCCCCGCCGTAGGTCACGTCAATGGCGTCGAAATAGGACTTTGCCACCAGAATTGAACCGTCAAACAGCTTTTTCCCATGCGTTGCAGCGGTGCTGATAAGGTAGCCGAGCCGCTTGTCTTCCCGTCTTGTGCGAACCTTCATGAGGTATCGTCTGGACCAGCGGGCCTGGATTCGGTCGATGAAGGCCTTGATCTGAGCACTGACGCCATAGAAGTAGGTGGGGCTTGCCAGCAGGATAATATCGGCCAGATCAATTTTGTCGTAGAGATCGATCATATCATCCTTGACAATACACATCCCCGTTTTCTCACATCCTCCGCAGGCGATGCAGGGCGAGATCTTG